>JAGACY010000206.1 GCA_017613855.1 Pseudomonadota bacterium | reverse complement strand
GTTACTACTCAGCCGGGGTTCTGCCCCGGACCCCGCCAAAGGTCTTACTTCGCAATATCAAATTCGCTTCGTTTCCCGCGCCTATCGGCGCTCCAACTTGCGCATTTGATTTGCTCACTGTGCCCTCAATTCGCACCGTTCACCGGACGGTGCTCATTTCGGCCCCTTTGGAATCCTCAATCTTTTATTTGGAATCCTCAGTCTTTTAACTGATGAACATGTACGTTATCACAAACCAGTGCGAAATGGGGCCCCTCCCCTATTCCGAACTAAAACATTATGATTCCTTATGTTTTGCGTTTTGAAATGCGTATTCCATGATAAATGTCAAGAACTAGCCTGAGTTGTTACGAGCGTATCGAATAATTGCATTCAAATTAATGACAAAAGTTTGCAATTTATGATATAATAGAGTCATGGGCTGTGTTTTAATATTCGGCCATGTCTTTGCACTTTATGTTTTCAGAGGGAAACGTTATGAAAAAACACTTGTCTTTAGTATTGTTTGTGAGTCTTTGTGTACTCAATGCGTGCAGTGATGATGACAGTCATGAAAGCAACAGTGTTGAGCCAACGCCAGTTCCCGATGGTACGTGCTCAAGCGATTCATATATTGGCACGTGTCCAACGGCCACAACTTATACAGCGTGTGCGGACGGTGTCATTGTTATAAGAAATTGCCCGACGGATTTAACCTGTGAAAACGGTGTTTGCGGCGGTACTCCGTTGCCGGATGATTGTGATCCGGACAATTATATTTCGACGTGTGCAGATAAAACCCATAAAACCGTATGCAATTCCGAGAATAAAGTTGAGAATGAAGCTTGTCCCGAGGGGACCCGTTGTGAGGGCGGTAATTGTGTTGCTGAGGATTCCTGCAGTGAGGATACGTTTGTTCCGGAATGTACGGATGGCAAACATCACACGGTATGTAAAGACGGTACAAAAGACACGGAAGAATGTGAGGAGGAGGCCATCTGTCTTGGCGGTGAATGTACAACCGAGATTTCCTGTACGCCGGGAGAATATGTTTCGGAATGCCAGGGTGAGAAGCAATATACAGTTTGTAATGAATCGGAGCAGATAGAAAGTGCCGATTGTGAGGGGGATACGATTTGCATGGGAGGGGAATGCAAGGAAAAAGAGGAGTGTGATCCTTTGGATTACATAGGTATATGTGTGGATGAGACACATTATACAGCCTGTCATGAAAACGGTTATGTGAAAACGTTTGAATGTGAAGAGAATACGGAGTGCCTCAGTGGCACGTGTTCACCGAAGGATTGCACTGGTGTCGGATGTGAGTGCGATGCCGCGAGCTTTACAGCGACGTGCGAAGACGATAAGTACGTAGCCTGTGAAAATGGCGTTGTGACGGAATATAATTGTGCAGATGACGGCATGGTGTGTTATCAGGGACAATGCAGCGTTGTGGGTATGGTCGAATGCGACGCGAATAGTTTTGTCGATAAATGCATTGGAGATACGCTTGTTCTTTGCAGCAAGCACGGTTATGAAAAGTTAGATAATGCGGACGGTTACGTGACTTATCCCGACTTGTTGTTTGCCGGAAACTGTGCGTTTGCATTTGAAGAACGTCAGGGGATTTGTGCTGTCGTCAATGGAATCGCGAATTGTTATCGTCCCTGTTCTGATAAGGAATATGAGGATCATGCATCATCCATTTGTGGCGGAATCGATTCATCTGTTCCGGGGGGATGTCAGGAATCAGATGATCATAAATATATTTTCACCATTGATGAAAACGCTGAGATACAGTACTGCACTACGGATGAAACCAATATTTGCAAGGACGGCAAGTGCATAAAGGATGACAAAGTCTTTACAAGTTGTGATCCTTCAACCGATAAATCAATCTGTGATGGCAATTACTTGTATTATTGTTATGATGATGATGGGTATCTCAGTGAACCTTATTTTACTATGGATGCCTGTTTATTATATGGAGCTGAATGCCTTGAAATTGATGGCGTATCGGATTGCTATCTTCCATGTGAAACAGAAGGTGATTTTATATATTCTGATGTAGATATACCAAGGGGTAAGGCTGTTAGATACGAATGTACCAATACCGACAAGGGAATGTATTATATTCCTAAGCCTGCGGAATGCTATGCGATTTTTAATAGTGAAGATCCTTCGTATGAAGACCATGATTATCTGAGCAATGGTGATATTTGCGTTCATGATAAAACCGATGCGACTGAAGGTGTGTGCGACGGAAATGTTGCCAAAAACGTGGATCTTTTTGAGTACCGGAATGAGAATGACGACTGGGTTTCGGATATGTTTGAAATTGCCATTGACTGCGGTTCCAAGACGTGCGGGGTTCTGGATGGAAAAGCCTTCTGCGCTGAAACTTGTACTGCCGAAGATGAAAGCAATAAACAAACAAAGCATGTTTGCAGCATTTTCAATGATTGGAAAGAGCTTGAATATCGTTCCCTTTCCTACAGCTGCGTTCAGGTAGATGACAAATACTTTTGGGTGAATGATGGTGGCGTTTCCTGCGGTCATGGATGTGCTGAGGATCAGACCTGTAAACAAATTCATTCTGCCGAGGCCATGAGCTGCAGTGAAGTATCGGATTCGGAATTTAAGGATGATGGCTATCAGTGTGACAATAATATCTTCTTGTATTGTTATGATGGCAGTGTTCAAGCCTATAACTGCGGCAATCAGGTATGCGCCAAGCTGGAAGATACAAGGGGATGTTTTGATACATGCGCCGAGTCGGATGTTGGTAATACAACAGATGTTTGCGAGGATGATCGATCTTCCATTCACCGGGAATGTGTCCAATCGTCTGATGGCAAATCTGTTCTATTAGATAGCTTACAGTATTGTTATCATGGCTGTGATACAGCGAATGGCCAATGCATCAAGCTTCATGAGGATGAAGGCAAGGAATGTGATCCGGATGACACTTACAGAAAGTGTGCTGGCGATGTCATTCTGAGGTGTGAAGCAAGTAGTAATGGCAAATTCGCGTGGTTCGCAGAAAGCTGCGCGGATTTTGAATATAGTCCTGATGCCCCCTCTAAAGAGGGAACATGCATTGTGGATGGTAGTAATCCCATGTGTGCGCTCAAATGCTCAGCAGCCGATATGGCTTCTTCGAAAGGAGAGTGCAAAGAAGGATATCTCTCAGGCTGGGTATGTCGCCAGTCGGGTGATACTTATTTTTGGGATAATAGCGGGCTGTTTTGTAATCATGGATGCAATGATGAAGGGACAGATTGTCTTATGATTCATCCCGATGAGGGTAAGGCTTGCAGCGAGGATGAATATGGCAAATCCAAATGCGCTGATGCGGATATTATGCTGTCGTGCTATGGCACGTATGAAGCTGAGAGCTGCGAAGCGAAGGGGGCGGTTTGTGTTGAAACTTCGGATGGCGCTGAATGCTCGGATGTTTGTACCCAGGCGGAGGCTGAAGCTGAAACTGTAAAAGTCGCCTGTAATGTAAAATATCTTGAGAATTACAAATGCATGGATCTTGGTGGTGGCGATTATCATTGGAGCGAGGCGAGCTATTTGTTATGCGAGCATGGATGCGACAATGAAAAGAAATCCTGCGTTACAATTCATGCCGATGAATATCAAGCTTGTGCAACCAAAGACAGCGATGGTTACGATGTTCCTGCCGAACCGCGATGTGATGGTAAGATATTCTTATCCTGCGATTATGATTATGGCCAGGAATCCTATTTATATCATGCATCACAATGTGATGCTGAATGTGATGCTGAGGTTGGATGTTATGAGGCTTGTACGACCGTGGGCACGACGACAGTTTGCGAGGATTCTGAATTCGTTAAAATTGAGAAATGCATTGAAAGTGAAGTCAATCATATCAAGTATAAAACAACTGATGTTACCCGTTGTGATCACGGATGTGATACCGCAAAGAATGAATGTGTTAAAATACATGCAGAAGAAGGTAAAAAATGTTCTACCTACGATGAATCTCCCGATTATTATGCAAATAAATGCGATGGCAAAATCCAATTGTTCTGCTATGACGATGAAGTTGTCGCCGTAGATTGCGAGGATAACTCTTGTCATGAGGTCTTGGGCTGTTATATACCTTGCACAACTGCAGCTGAAACGGTCTACGTCTGTACTGATTCTGAGACGTCCAGCGAAGCAGTTTGTTATGAAAATACTGAATATAATATTAAATATCTGAGCGACTTTGATAATACTTATTGTTCCGGTGGCTGTGATTCATCCACTGGTAAGTGTAAATAACCCAGAGTGATATTGTGCTTCATATCCATTTGTAAAAGCCCCTCTGTTGAACCGCACCCCTAAAGTTGGACATCAACCTTAGGGGTGTTTTTTTATGTTGAGAACTATTTTGTTACAACTTGGTGTGGTATTTGCTTTAAAACAAAGGCATTTTGTACTTAGACAAATTGCATTTTTTTTTGCGTCCATCCTTTAGGATATGATGGATGATAACCCCTTTTGGAGATGATTATGACTTTAAAAAAAGCTCTTGTTGGTCTTGCACTCGCCAGTGCATTTGTTGCAACCGATGCACAGGCTGAAACTGGTTGGGAAGGCTTGGAAATGCGCGTTGCACTGACGGCACCAGTCGTGGATGGGCATAGTAAGTTTGTATTGAAGGGCTCCACCGAATATGTTGAAGTTAAAAAGGAATCGGACTATAAACATAATGATGATGTTTGGGCCGGTTTTAGTGGTACACTATCGTTCGGTTATCGCTGGGGAGTGTTCGGACTTTATGTTGACCAGGATATGGGCGGTGTTTGGTGGACTGGTAAAGGTGATCGTGATCCTGTTTTTATTGGTGGAACCTATTTGACGTTTCGTGGATTACTGGGACTCAGACATGATGTCGAGTTGGAGTTTGCACTGGGTGCTGGTACGATTTACAGCGGCGGTGATAAAGATAAAACCGATAAAATTATTTCAAATAAAGATGGGGAACATTCGGCAGCTTTTGCACTTAAATTTGGGTTTGGGTTAACCTATTATCTTCTTCCCAATACGATTGGTGTTGGTATCAATTTGGATTATAATCTTGGTTTGAACATTTACTCGACGGAAATAAATTTGGGAGTTGCTAGAATTGACGGAACTCAATATAATCTCATCCATCATGTCAATCCGGGCATTCATGTTATTGCTCAGTTTTAAAATGTATTGTTTATAAAAAACGCACCGAAAGGTGCGTTTTTTTTGGATAAAAGGTTTCCATTATTGCGACAGCATGGGAAAACTATATGCATTGATTTACAAATCATCCGTCTGTCTGACAGCTTCGACCAGGCAGACAAGAATGCATTCGTGGATATATTTGATATTGTTGATAAAACCTTTGGGGCGATTTTTGACGAGCTCGTTCATTCTATCGAGCCAGGCTGGCAAAAGTGAATAAGCCTTTGTCAGTGCATGTCCCAAATTCGGCATTCTTAATTTCTGCCAAATTCCCAAAAACTCGCTGGTCCTTATGCTGCGCGTAAACCAGTTTATCCATGAGAATACAAATATACCTCGTGTGAGCATGCGCACCGCAGCTTCGATCCCCAGAGCAAAATTCCATCCGCCTTCGAAATCAATGGCGAGTATGAGTCCGCATAATAGACTGACGATGATGGAGATGAGCCAGAATTTTGGCCACCAGATGGATTTGAGTACATTGAGTGCGCCGATTGCGAGTGTGATTATCCATACTGCCAGAGCGGGAATGGTCCACCAAAGGTCGTTTTGTACAAAAAATCCCGCAAGAATTTGTATTCCCAATGTGATGACAGCAATCGGAAGTATATATTTTCGGGTTTTTAAGACTTGTTCGTCTGCCTGAGCATGTTTTTGGGAGGAAAGCGAAGCTATCATATCTGGAGTGGATTCTTCGGGAATCTCTTCATTTATAGGGGAATTCTCTTCGTCATCGTCCTTTGGTGGTGCTGCTATCGTAGAATTCTGAGCATCGAGTTCGTCGATCGCGGCAATTCTCTTTTCGACACGCCGTCCAAGTCTGCCGCCTAAGAAACCTGCGATTCCTCCGGCGAAAAATATCAACCCCAGGGCAATGGCGAGTAGCGTCCATCCGACAGTAGAAGTCGATTCGAGGGTGAGGAATTTGGAGACGAATTTAAAGAGTGCCTTGATAAAATCATCGCCGTAGATGATCCATTTTCGAAAGACGGAAATGAGCTGAGACCATAGGATGCCCATGCCACCGGCGATGATACCGGAGAAGTAGTTTCGGGAGCCTGGCAATAGGAATAGTTCAACGACGAGTGCTTCAGAGAGGATGCCGATCATGGGGCCAACGATGATGCCGCCGGGAGATAAGCTCTTGATGCAAGCAGCAATGACTCCCGTGCAAATTGTCAGTCCTCTTGCGGGAAAAATTCGTCTTTGGGCAATGAGCAGAATGAGGCTGAGTGAAACCATGATGAGCCCGGTTTTGGGGACGTGCAGTGTATGCAGGAATGTTCCCAAAGTGAGTTCAAGACCTCCCCAGAGGGTGCCAAAAACAGTCACAATGGCCCAGAATTTATCGTGATAGGATTGAGATGAATGCATATCGAATGCGGAATTGTTTTTTAATGCGCAATTTGCAATTCGCAATGCGCAATTGAGTTGGCGAACCTAATGAAAAGTCTGAAGCTTAAGGGACGTTGCTTACAAATGCGGAATTCGGAATGCAGAATTGTTTTTAATTAGTAATGGGTAATGTGTAATTGAATGGCAATTCACCAATAGAATCGATACGCCTGGAAGGCGTTTCATTCTTAGAATATAGCCGTGTGTGCCGCAGGCGCGCCCGGATCGGGATGAATGCGCAATGGGTTGTGTGGGAATGTGCAATTGAGTTGCATTTTTATTTTTTGTAAATGAGTAATCTCCGACACCTCAATTATGTATGGAATGTCAGATGAATGCCTTGCCGGGGCGTTGCGGGGTGGAACCCCGCAGAGGGGGTAGGCGCGTATTTGCTTGCAAATAGCGCCGCAGGGGGCGTTGCCCCCTCACATGAAAAGTATCATTTCGTTAGGAATAGCACCGATCATGCACTGTTCATAATGGACGAATCAGGATCGTTAAGGGCATCGGGATTTACGGGGCTATTATTTCTTTTTACAGACATGCGATGAGGTGCATGTTTCATCGGCTGCACATCCTTCGTAAGTTTTATCGACTTTTTGGATGCATTGTACGCAGACATTGTATCGGCATAGCAAACCGGCACCGCAGTCAGAATCCTTGTTGCATTGATTTTTGCAGCACATGACACCGCCCTGGCTGTTTGGCTGTGATTTTATGATATCGCGAGCCTCAAAAGCGCCAGTGCCCATGGAGGTATCGTTTCCGCAATCCCATGCAGGTGTATAGGATTTTCCATTGAGTGCCGCAAAATAATCGATGGAGTGGCCGTATGCGCCGCCATAGCATGCGCCGCCGGGCGATCCGGTATTGCATGTTACGGTTCCGTCACCTTGTTTTTGGCATCCGCAGTTATTTTTTAATGCATCGCAGAGATCGTGACCGGAGAGTTTGAGCGGGTCACAGTCGCTGCCCGTCGCGTAGCATCCGAAGTTGCCGCATCCGAAGATGTCATTCATGTTGAGGGGGACGCCGACGGTATCGGGGTCACAATTCAGACTGCCGGTAGAGGATGTTCGCGTGATAAACAGCCATGGTTCGTTGGTATTGACATTATCGAGAATGCCGTCGCATCCGGATTCAGAGCGTGTACGGACGTCATCGCGTCCGAGGCAGACGTGCCATCCTTCGGCACAGAGGTCTTCGATATTGCATCCAGTTGCATTGGGATTGGAGCTGGTATTGCCCGAATTTCGCTTGCATGCAGGGCCTTCGTCATGGTGGATGCCGGGAATGGTCCATGCACCTGCGCAAGCGGCAATATTGTTAAATCGCACCAGATCCAAAAAGCCTTCGCGCGTACCATCGGCACATCCGACAATTTCCGGTACTGGGCTGCATGCGCCGTTTAAGCATTGATCGCCCAGTTTACATGCTTTTCCTTTATAATTCTCGCTCGTAGCATCCTCATCAGAGCATGCACCTTTGGCACCGCAATGGTAGTAATCGCTTGCAGAGACAGCTTCGCAGCCATCGATGGCATCACCATCGCAATTGGCATAGCCAGTTTCGCAGGATTGAATGACACATTTCTGAGTTTGGCATGCAGCTTTTTGGACGTGGAAAAGCCCTGAACAGTCCTCGTCTTTAAAGCATTCGCTGCCTGGGAGAATTTCGGTTTCGCATCCATTGGCTGCGTCTTCGTCGACGTCTTTATAGCCATCGACGCATACATTACAGTCTGACCAATGCAGATTGGCAAGGACGACGCAGGAATCACCGCATCGGACCTCATTTTCATTTTCGCATGCGGTGGCGTCTTTTTCGCATCCGTTGGATTTGTCTGTATCTGCATCTTCGAAACCAGCAGCACAATCCGTACAACTGCTCATGTTGAGGGCATTGAGATCGAGGCAATCCTCACCACATGGGGTTAAGCCTTCGGCGCATTTTGGGGTTTCTTTTTCGCATCCGTTGCTGGCATCGCCATCTTCATCTTCATAGCCTTCGGCACAGACGTGGCAGTCGGACCAGTTGAGTGGCGCGAGATCGATGCACTCATTGTCGCAGATGGCAAAGGGATTTTCACATTCTTTTGGGAGTTGATTTTCGCATCCGTTGCTGGCATCGCCGTCGGTATCTTCATAGCCGGTCTCACACTCATTGCATGATTTCCAGTTTTTTTCGGCTAAAACGACGCAATTGCCATCGCACTCGATGCCTACGGAGCAGGTCGGTTGGCTCTCTTTTTCTTTACAGCCTTTCGCCAAATCATCGCCCTTGGCTTCGTAGCCATCTTCGCATGTATTGCAGTCACTGAGGTGAAGTTCGGCCAAATCGAGACAGGTTTCACCGCATAAGGTCTTGGGAGACTCGCATTTTTTCGTCTCGGAAGGTTGTTCACCCGGTGGATTGGTGTCTGTCCCCGTTTGGGAACCAGTGGAATTGGAACTGTCATTGCTGCAGCCGATGGCCAGGCAACTGCTCATCATTACTAAAAGAAACCATTTTTTCATTGTTTAGCCTCCAGAGAACTCAACACCATTGCCTTATATAGCGAATAATCTAAAGATTGTGAATAGCTAAGGAAAGCGCTAGAAAGATGTTGCAGTATAACCCTCATCCATGAATTCGAAGTTTGTTTCATCATAGCAGAAATGTGCGCTGTCTTTGGTGATGCACTTCATTTCGCCATGGCAGTCGGTATCCGACAGACAGGATTGAGCGCATATTTTGGTCGTGATGGTCGAGTCCTGTTCTGCGATAGCGTAATGGAAGGTTGCCTCCAGCAGTGTCGATCCTTTGGGACAGCTCTTCATTTGGGTCACATCGCCGAAGATGAATGAATTGCAGAATGCGCTTCCGGTGCAGCTGAGAGCCGCGAGCGCACAGTAACCTTCTGGGAAATACAATGGTGTGAATACCGTACTCAGTGAAGCGGGAATTGTGCGGAAACAGACGTTGGCTGCACCAGGGATATTGGTTTCGACATTGTCGCACCCATGGATTGTTGCATTATCGGATGGTGAGGGCAGGGGAACGCTGAGTATTTCACAGCCTTCGCCTTCGCAGGTACACGCACTGCCAATCCATTTTTCTTTGATTTCCGGTTCTGGCGCGGTTTTGCAGGTATGGGTTTCATCGTCGCAGCCCAATTCGCAGAGTTGTTCGGTGGTTTCGAGATGCGCCTGACTGCCGGCAAAGACACATCGGGTCGTTACGCTGTACGATTTGTTATCTTTGGTTGTGCAGCTTAGCTGCGGTTCGGTCATGACGGCGGGATCGCAAGCGGGGGTGCATTGGGCTTTATCGTCAATGACTGCGCATGTTTGGCCATCCTCTTTGCTGCAATCCTGATGTGTGACTTTTGAGGTTTTGGTATCGCAGTAGGTCAGGTTGGTTCCTATGCATTTGGCTGTATAGTTATTTTTGCAGGTATTGCCTTCATCGTCGTCGATTTTGCATTCTCCCGTCGAAGCCAGACAGCCATGTTCACAGTAGAAACTCTGGAATTCAAGCGCATTGCTCCCCCCCTCCTGTTTGATACATATTTCATGGTCACTGTATTGCCCATCCTCGCGGCATGTGGCTGTCACGCCAGGTGTTGGGCAGGAGGGCATGCAGCCAAAATGATTCTCCGAGTCATGGGCGCAGATTTTATTTTCTACGCCGCATTCGAGTGCAGCCAGTTTCTTATTTGCACAGTAGAGCAGCACATTGCCGTCGCACTGGTTGCCCGAAGTACAGGCTTCACCTTCGTGTTTGCTGAGTTTGCAGCTTCCCCAGTCAGGGCTGCATCCGAATTCGCAGTCTAACGTGTAAACCTCCGAAATGACCAGTTTTCCGTTGATTTCTGAGCAATTTGATAATTCGGAGGTCTCTGAATCCAAGCATTTGAAAGTGGTGTCTTCTTTCGTGCATCGGTCGAGGCATGTGCCATAATCCTCTTTTGTATTCAGGCAGATTTGATTATCCAGACAGGAAAAAGCCTGCCATGTGAGCTTGCCTTCTACACATTCGAGCACGGTTTGTTCGTCGATGCACAAGGAAGCCCCGTCAGCGCAGGTTTTTCCTTCGTCGGCGTGTGCCTTGCATCGGTTTTCCTCATTAAAACAGCCGTATTGGCAGGGAATGTCTTCAAAATCGACATAGCCATATTCGGAGCAGAATGTCGTTCGTTCGAAAGCCCGATCGCCATCGGTGATACATTCAGAAAACTCGTTAAATGACGCAGGATTGCACAGATCGGCGCAATCGGCCACGCCGTTGACGATATCACAGGTCCGTCCGCCATCGGCATAGCAGTCGTAAGCATGGACAGTATGATCATTGCCGCAGAAACCAAGGACATCTCCCTGGCATGAGGGAATGTAATCATTGCTGCACGGCAGGAATTCATCCGGATGCCAGAAAATGCAATCTCCCATGCCGGGATCACACCCATGTTCGCAGGTTTCGGATCGATTTTCGTAAAAGTAGCTGGCACCGGCATTGCTCATGAAGATGTCGTGCGAGCTATTGCGCACACATTCATACAGATTCACATGGTATTCATCGACACAGCCATCGGCAATGACAGAGCCCTCTTCAGAACCGGAACATCCCATGACGCATTCCGGCATATCGCTGTTCAAACGCGCACATGTCAACCCATCGTCGGCACAGTCGTAATAGAGCGGATTTTCATAATCCTCATTCTCGCACCATACCATCGTACTGCCTTCACATCCGCTGCCGTTCGGGCCGCATTCATCCTGCATGAAACAGGCGTTTGCAACACATAAAAAACACAGTGTGCCGATGGGCATAATTATCTTTTTCATTCTGACAAACTCCTGTCGTCTGAGGTCGAAAATATCTATGGTGTGTATCTCATGCCCTGGCGAATTCCATGGCCGACATCATTATAGCATGGCATGTATTGAATAGCGAGTGTGTGTTGTTAAAGGCGCGGTCTATCGACGCGGCGCAGCCACGTCGATACGCCCTGCGCATCCGGCTATTGCCCCGGCGGGGCAATACGCCGGATAAATATTGGATTGCACCTCTTCTCCCGGTGCACAATTTCATGATGCATGAATGATGCATGATGCATTAACGGATGATTTGAACCTTCGAAAAAAATGCAGGCATCCGGGGTGAGTAGTCACTTAATGACAAGCAATTTCATAAAAGCAGTTGAAAGATTTGAGGGTAGAATCTATTCTAGCAGACGGTGTGTTTTGTTTTTTAGGAGTTACCTATGCATAAAAGTTATCTTTTAGGGATTTTGGCGGCACTTTGTTTTGCCTGTGGCTGCAGCGACGACAGTTCGAAGGGAACAAATGGGGATAATCAGGTGCCGGGTACGGATGGACAGGGCCAGGAAGGTACGAAAGACCCCGCTCCCGATGAGAAGCCCGAGGACAAGCCTGCGGATAAGCCCGAGGACAAGCCCGTGGAGAAGCCCCCTGTAACACAGACTGATCCCTGCCAGGATATTGACCTTCAGACATCGCACGATAACTGCGGGACATGCGAGCATGCCTGTGGCGAGTATGAGAATTGCGTCGATGGTGCGTGCGTCTGCCAGGATGGCTATGTCGATTGCGATAGTGACGGCATCTGTGAGACGGAAGGTGAGTGTGTATGTACTCCCGGAGAGACGAAGCCATGTTATGATGGTGATGAGGGAACGGAGGGAGTAGGCGCATGCCATGGCGGTCATTATGAATGTCTGGCTGAAGCTGGTGCACCTCCCATGTGGGGATTTGAATGTGTGAACCAGATCGTGCCGAACTATCAGTTTATCTGCGATCCCTCTCAGCCGGATTTGGATTTGGACTGCAATGGCAAGCCCGATGCGACCCAGGACAATGATGGTGATGGCTATACAGTTTGCAACGAGGCGGGGGATGCCATTTTAGACTGTTGTGATCATACCTCTACATGCAATAGCCCCGAATTGATTCACCCGGAGCAAATCGATTGCCGCGGCAATCATGTCGATGATAACTGCAGCGGTGGTGCAGATGATGATCCGGAGGCTCCCGAGTGTGGCGATGTGACTGTTGTCGTCGAGGCGGATTGCAAAATTAAGGATCAAAACTGCAGTTCCGTTGCCAACTGGAAATATGGCGAAACGAAAAATGCCTCAGCATGGGGGGCATACGAGCTGGCCAAGGCCATGGATGCCTGTCTGGAAGTTGTGACGGCGGAGTCGAATCAACCGGGCTTAATTGAATATGCCATCACGCCGGCAAGCGATTATAATATTGGCATCGATCCCAAGCAGATTCATATCAAAACAGCGATGCGGGATGCAGAAGGCAAAGAGCTCATTACGCCGCGCGTCGGCGATACCTTTGTATTATTGTCGTCGGGTATTGCCGGGGATGTGCATGACGAACTCGCCAAATATGGCGTCGATGATATGAAATTCTCATTGGGCGGGTCGATTCCCGAACCTTACCGGACTGCGCATGCCAACCAATTGCAGACCCATCCAGCCTGTGCTTCGGGCGGATCGGATATCTACGACTCGGTTCGTCTTCATCTTAAAATGCGCGCACCCGAGACTGCCAAGGGCATCAGCTTTGACTTCCGCTTTTTCTCGCGCGAATATCCTTACTACGTCTGCTCAAAATACAATGATTTCTTCTTAAGTATCTTGACTGACGAAAATGGTCATCCTTTGGCCGATCTCGATGGCGATGGCGATGTCATGGACGAAGACGGCAACATTTCTTTCGATAAAAATAATAACCCCGTTTCGGTCAATAATGCATTCTTTACGACGTGCGCCGAAGCTCCATGCGGTGCCGAATTCCTGAATGCTTCGAGTGACAAATGTCCGGCGACCATCGCTTGTTCGAGTGACAAATGCGGCGGTAATATGTGTACCGATGGTTCGGATGTACTCTCGGCATATTACACAAAACCCTATCTCGGGGGTACGGATCTAAAGGAACAGCGCGGCGGCGGCACGGCATGGCTGACGACAAAAGCGCCGGTTAAACCGGGTGAAATCTTTAATCTCGATTTCTATATTTGGGATACCGGGGATCTGCGCTTCGATTCGACCGTCATTCTCGATAATTTCCAGTGGGAATGTACAGAAACGACGGTAGGAACCGATTTTGCTACGGAAATTGTTAATTAATGCGTAATGCGTAATGCGGAATGCGTAGTTGGGGGGCAAAACTAAGGGAGTAGTCTGAAGCTTAGATAGAATTGCGTTCTTAATCCGGAATTACGGATGCATATACATTATAATAC
>JAGACY010000205.1 GCA_017613855.1 Pseudomonadota bacterium | reverse complement strand
CACGATGTTCCAGTTTTTCTGTCGAAAGGATGATCTCGTCATTCTGAAAAATGATCCCGGCTTCCCGTGTAGGATGCGTCTCGATATCGACAACTTTTTGAAAGAGCGATGCATGCGACATTGCATTAAAGAAACACTCACCGGATGCCGGGAAAAAAGCATGGACAGTATGGGGGGTCTTATCGAGACTTAGACGCTGAATAACGCCGGGCAAACCAAGACAATGATCGCCATGAAAATGCGTCAAAGCAATATGGGTAATGGATGTCGCAGAGATCTCAGCAAACGTCATTTGCCGCTGCGTACCCTCGCCAGGATCAAAGAGAATGCCCTGAGCATCCCATCGCAGGAAATATCCATTGTGGTTTCTTTCTCGTGTGGGTACCTGAGCTGATGTGCCAAGAATAATGAACTCGCGCATTTTCCCCTCACTCAAACGTACAGCAGGTACCGTCCGAAATGCCGTCGATCCATTCGATATTTTCGGGGGAGATTTGATCGAGTTCAATTCTTTTGGCGAAAGTATCGAGCAATTGATTGCGGGCATTTTGAATTGTTTCGGGAGACGGCGTCTGAGCCATTGCCTCGTGTGCCGACCATGTCGCCGCGAGCGCAGCGATTCCCTGAATAAATGTGCGTCTTTTCATGGGGCAAACTCCAGTGCACAAGTAGCCAGCCCACCGATACGGACAGGCTTTCCGACAGGATGTGCCGATTTTATCAGAGAATGCAAGTCCATTGGGGCTGCAATGGGCGCAACATATCCGAGGCAGCGTCCTTCCCGATATAAGACCCCGCCTTTTGGAAATAAAACGTGTCTTTCTTTAGGACCGAGCGTAACAACGCGGATATCTTCGACGATGAGGATTCTGCCTGCCATTGCTTCTGATATTTTTTGAGGTGTAATTTCGATTTCCTCATCATCGGCCTGTGCAGCAGCCAGCATAGGACAATAGACCTGCAGGGAATCGTTTTCGGATGCAGGTGCATGCCCATTTTGAGATGAAGGTATTTCTTCGGCCTGACTTCCCTGCACCATCACGATGGATTTAGCGAGATGTCCGTTTGCATCGACAAGATAGGAGCGGCCAAACACGGGGGCATCGGGCGTATCCATCAGAACCAGAAAGCTCGATAAATGTGAAGCACTAACTTTGAGTGTTTCGGGCGATTGAAGACTTTCATTTAAAAAAGCGCCGAGCAATTTGGCAGCAGCACCAGGCATTAACACAATATGATCGATATTTTTCCGGTTCCAGGCATAAAATGGAGAGTTCTGAACCGAAATCAATTCATCGCACAAATCATCCAAATGCATCGTATCACTGAGTCGATATACCGATGAAATCAGCGTGCGTTTTAACTGAGGATAATCAGGGTGCCAGATGGTAATGGTTTCATCGATTTGGGTTTGCGGTGCAAAATAAAAAGCATTGGAATCGACCCAACAAAACGGCAAAGGCTGATTCTGCCAGGAGATGCCACCATGTGACCAGTGAGCATGGCAATCAAAGACAAACCCTTTTTGAAGAATATTTTTTGTCGTCTGATAGATACGATGGAAGATGACCGGCGACAGCATTTGTGCGATTTCGGGGTCGTAATGCAGAAGGTAGGCAGGGCACTCTTCGATGACAGGATTTTCCGCAAAAGGCGGTCTGGGATCATTTCCCGAAGCGGCGGTCGAAAGCCGTCTGGTGACGTAATCATTCCACTCGGTCATTGCCGAAAAATCGGCGCATGTTTCAGATGAAATGCCCCATTGAGTGTTTTTCTTTTCGGCAACAAACAAATCGACGGTCAAATCATCCCACAAATGAAATGATTCGAGCCGTCCTTTTTGAAAAGAAACCTCGGCATGATTCGAACCGGATGCACGAACACGCTGATACTGTACCGATGTTTTCAGTTTGGTAAGCTGACGGTATAAATCGAATAGAGTTGGCAGAAAATCTCTGAAATCGGACATTAACGCAATCTCATCAATCTCGATGCATTCACGGTGCGATAGCCGACTTCATCCAATGCAGCCTGGGTATCGGCATCATTGGCATCCAAATACATGAGCACTGCCGGTTGTTTTTCGAGCAGGAGTTCTGCCGTTCGTGCATGAATACCGCGCATCACTTTAGGACGTCGCATCGCCACCGGGAAATGTGCGTTATCGAGGAAAATGCCGACCGGTGTTTCACTGAATTTGCAAACAAATGCAGGTTTTCCGCGATGGAATCCCAGGATGATGGACCCCGCTTCAATGAGCTGTGCACAATTCTTTTCATGCGCATCCTTGCTCATTCTTCGAACATCCATTCCCAGTTCATCGATCAAAGCCTCGCCATAAAAATCGAATACGAGCGGCAAATCTTTTTTATTGGCATAGCGAACGGCATACGCATCATTCTGTTTGCACGCAATCTCGGTCAATTCATACAGATTGAGCTGGACATCCGTAATGACAGATTTTTCGGTCATTTGAAATCCCTGCCAGAAAGCCCTGACCATATCATTGGGGCCGAAAACGGAATGTGTGGCACCACCGCTTCGTTTGCCCTGGCTGCGCGCCAAAGACTTGCCCAAATGCATCATCGGTTCGCGATCACGCCCATAGAGATAAACGAATTGCTTGGTAATATAAGCGACACAGATGATCTGATCATTATAGAATGTTCCATTCCACCAGCCGGAAAACCCTTCGGCCATGGCCTGTTTCATTTCGAGGGCTTCATATTTTCCGGAATTTTCAAGCAGTGTCTTGAGTTTATCGACGTCCTTTTCGGTCAGATCCCAGCTTTGATATTGTTTTTCTGTGACATCCATGGCTTATTCCTATTTCTGATTGTTAGATTCCAGTTCGAATGATTCTTCGGCATCCGCAACGAGTTCCTTAAAAGCATTGGCCTGACTGATGGCGCTTTCTTCAATGAACCCCGGCTCCATCGTAGGCATGCTTTTCGTCAGTTCACCGGTAGGATCCGGAATTCGAATGCTTGGCACATCAACGCCCGTGAGTTCAAGAACGCGTTGACGCTGTTCCTTCGTCAACATCACTTCAACAACAGCATCCACATGGCTCGGTTCTTTTTTCGCGCCTCTTATCTTATCGGCCTCATCCTGCATTTCAGCGCACATGGCTTCCAATTTCTGTGCAGATTTTTGAATTTCAGCCATTAACATATTCCGCTGATCATCGTCTTTTGCTTTTTGAACCTCACTTGCAAGAAGTTCCAGCGCTTTTTTCTCATTTTCGATGGCAGTCGTATCAAATTTGGGATTCATGCGTCATCTCCACTCATTCCGTTTATTGAGGCGTATCCTTCTTATTCCAGAGGACTTTGGCTATATCTCGGGCAGCCTGACATTCCTCAGCTTCTTTCATATAAAAAAGCTTGAGACGTTCAGCCTCCTGCATCGCAGCAATGGACATGGCCTCCGCCATTTCATCCATTGGATCAGGCTGGCCCTGTGATTCCTGCCATTTAGCCAATTCTTCGAGATAATCCCGATAATCTTCATCATAGCGGTTCAAACGCTTGGCCTGCCGAATGGCGAGTATGGTAAAATCATCCGGATCAGAAGTCTTCATACGCCTGGTATAAAGCCCTTCCTTATCCTCCAAAATGAGCTCCGTCATATCGCGTCCCGTCTCTTTTTTGACGATGCGCTGCTGATCCGGTGTGAGTGCAATTTCACACTTGACTTCATAATCAAAAGGAATTTTGGGCGGTTCCGGCATTTTTTCCTGTGACATAAAACCTCCATGTCCAACAGGTTCGGAGTGTCTCTATCACAAAATGGAGTTTTTTTAAATGAACAATATTTGTGAGCTGTCCGCCACCACCAGACTCACGCACTGGGCATTCATGGAAAAGGGACTGATTGATACTTTGAGCCCAATTTCTATCATTGGGCCCCCACCCGCGCCGCCGCCTCCACCAGACTCACGCTCTGGGCATTCATGGAAAAGGGACTGATTGATACTTTGAGCCCAATTTCTATCATTGGGCCCCCACCCGCGCCGCCGCCTCCACCAGACTCACGCTCTGGGCGCACTTCGACAAAGCCGTCGAGCTACATTTTTTCGCACTTCAGCCTGCTTCCGTGTCACTTTGCATGGAGTCGGTCTCCGAAGTATAGGGAAATCTCGTCAGACTTATCCTATGCCTTCGAATCCCGCTATGAGAATGAGTCCAAAACCGCCGTTGTCACCCATGTCAGACCACCCAAAGACAGTCATGACCACGATGACACTGCACGGTTCATCTATGTATTGGCAAAAAATCCAAAAAACGGCCAAAAAAATTGTATCAAATTGTTTTTGAGTGATGCCGGCTATGCCAGGCCGGCTTTTTAAAGCGGCCCGGCATACGCCGTGCACGCACGCCTATTTCGATAAACGAAATACGGCGTGCGTTTTTTTCTGGACATTCATCCCCAAGGTGATTTCATAATATAATGTTGAATTTACTGCGCAGAGACAGTTAGGGACGTCCCTATGCCAATCGCACAACAAAACTATTTCCCAAGCAGCAGATCATTATGAGAATACGCCGAATCATCCCCCTGTGTTTACTCTCTGCGGCCCTGTGCCTTTCCTGCAGCAAAAAAAAGGAGGAGGCTCCCAAAGAAGCCGAACCCGTCGTCGAAGCGGATTCTCAGCCGTCTCCGGATGCTGAAGCCAAAGCGGACGATTCCAAAGACAACAATGATACCGAAGGTAAAGCGAATGCCGATCCCAATGATTCGGGTACGCAGCAAGATCCTCAAACAGTTCGCAGTTCCCGCAAGCCCATGTGGCATGGCTATGCTCAAATTCAGGCCAAAACACCCGGTCTTTCACAGAATCCGATTTTCAAAACCATTCCCAATTCAAGTTTTCTCATCCTTGCGTCCACGGGTGAGTTTGAATACCAGCGCAAGGATCTCGACGATTTTTTCAGCCACATTTCTACGCTGGTCATGGCGAATCTCAAACAACTACCGGACACAGAGACGCCATTTCAAAAATCAGTTCACACCATGTTCCGGGGTATTTTAAGGAATTTCTCATCAAGCAAGCTCATGAGTCTGGGTTTGAGCGGCGAAACATTGGGGCATTTTGCATTTTACTTTGTACGTCAAACCCCGGTTCTTAAGATAACCCTTTCAGATGTGACAAAATTCCAGAGTATTATCGAATCCTACTGGAAACAGAATAACATCGAGCTGCGCACGCCAGCCGATTTGACGACCTCCTGGTCACTCATTCCCATCGAGGAGAATAGCTCTGCAGCACTTGCCATGCACTGGGGATTGGATAGTCTGACCATTACCCTCGTGAGCGACGATGAACATGCGGGAAAATTGTTGCCCGATTTATCCGTCGTTCCACCGGAAGAAAAATCCGCCGTCTCTGAGCTTTCGGCGATATCCATCTCTGATTCGACCTATATTGTCGGCGTTCTCGACATGAATGCCATGCTCAATCAACTTGTGCAGCTGCAGGAGCAGGCAAAAAAATTCTCAGACAATTCCGACAAAACCGAGATTGACAAGCGCTGCATTAAAGATTTGCATCGCATTGCCTCGATCGTTCCGCGGATTGTTCTGCAGGTTACGCCACTATCGGGAGGAATGGTTTTTGGTGTAGATGCCAAATTCAGCTTTGAACTTCAGAATGATGCATGGCTCAAAGAAATGATGGAGCAGGCACCTCAGGTTACGAAGTTCCCCAAATATGCGGCCATGCCGCTGGCGAATTTCTGGATGACCCTACCGGTCAAGCAGCTCATGAGTATCAGTGCCACGTACCGCGATGCCATAAAACTGGATCCATTCACGTGTCCCTGGTTTACCGGTCTGAATGATCTTGAAAATGATGCTATCGGGGAAATGACATCCATTCCGCAGTTTGCCTTGCATACGCATTATGTCGGTGCTGTTTTATACGAGGGTACCGTGGACAGCCCCAAAAAGTACGCAGCCTCCTATCATTCGGAGAAAGCCGCAGAAATGGCTTCCCTCATGCATATCATTCAATCGGACAAGCTGCTCAAAAAAATGGGACTGGCAGAAGAAGAGCCCGCAGAGGTTCCTGATCCGGAACCAGAAAAGACAGACGATTCCGTTAAACCTGACGATACGGCAGCTGAAGCCCCCGCAGCGGCACCAGCTGAAGCCCCGGCAGCGGCACCAGTTGAAGCCCCCGCAGCGGCACCAGCTGAAGCCCAGGCAGAACCCGCAGAAGCTGAGCAGCCCAAGCAGCCCGAAGGCCCAGTCATTTATGATGACGCCCAAATTGCGATGGATGGTGCCCCCAAGGACGCTCATTATCAAGTCACTGACGAATCGATCATTTTTGCTTCGGAAGATGGATTTCTGAAAGAAATGTCCTCGGGAGAGCTCAAAACAACAGACTCATTCATTCATTTTGAAATGAGTGAGCGTCTTTTGGAGAATCAGGATGCGGACATAGACAGAGATTTTCATGTAGGTGTGGACATGGGTATCACGCCT
>JAGACY010000028.1 GCA_017613855.1 Pseudomonadota bacterium | reverse complement strand
TAGTTGATGAAGGACTTATCCCCCCTTTGAAAAAAAAGAGTATGAACTTTTATCTCACGGCTTTTGCAAAATTTTTCAAGATAGGTCTTTTTACGATTGGGGGTGGGTATGCCATGCTTCCGCTCATCGAGGCCGAAGTTGTCGAAAAGCAAAAGTGGATTGAGAAAGAAGAATTCCTCGATTTGGTTGCGATTGCTCAGTCGGCGCCTGGGGTGTTTGCGGTCAATATATCGATCTTTGTCGGCTACAAGCTGCGGGGAATTCGCGGGAGCCTGGTGACGACGCTCGGAAGTACGCTGCCGTCCTTTTTGATCATTTTGTGCATTGCAATGTTTTTTCACAGTTTTAGTGACAATCCATACGTCGCAAGCATTTTTAGGGGGATTCGCCCGGCGGTGGTGGCATTGATTGCGGCACCGGTATTTTCTTTGGGGAAGTCGGCCAAACTGACGCGCTATACGTTTTGGATTCCCATTGTGAGTGCGCTGCTCATTTGGCTGGTGGGGGTATCGCCGATTTGGATCATTATTGCTGCGGGTGTGGCAGGCCTTATTTATGGGAAAATCACGCAATGATTTTTCTTTATTTGTTTTTTTCATTTTTTAAGATTGGCCTGTTCGGATTTGGCGGCGGGTATGCGATGATTTCGCTCATTCACAATGAGCTGGTCATTCGGAATGCGTGGCTGAGTGCGCAGGAATTCACGGATATTGTTGCCGTGAGCCAGATGACGCCGGGGCCGATAGGAATCAATTCGGCGACGTATGCGGGGTATACCGCGGTGCAGCATGCGGGCTTTGATGGTCACTTGTGGGGGGCTCTCGGATCGGTGACTGCGACTTTTGCACTCGTGCTGCCTTCTTTTATTTTGATGTTGTTGATCAGCAAATTTTTTCTGAAAAATCGCAAACACCCGTTGGTGGAGTCCGTATTGGGGATGCTGAGGCCGGCGGTCGTGGGGCTTTTGATTGCGGCTGCACTTTTGTTGATGAATGCGGAAAATTTCGGCACTTATGAGGCAGATCATTTTTCTTTTGTCGTGAGTGTGCTCATTTTTGTGATTACGTTTGCAGCTGTAAAAATTTACAAGGCCAGTCCAATATTAATGATAGCAATCATGGGGATTGTTGGATTTTTGGTGTTTTAGCGTGCCGCATGATAACTTGCCAAAACGGCGAAATGGCTGTAATAAAAGCCGCCAATTTTGGCCTTGTCAGGGATGAAAATGCAGGCAAGAGGGCGAAGTTTTTACATATTTTGCGGAATGACCGTGATTTTGGTGCTGGTGAGCATCTGGGCATTGGTGTCTTTTGTGAGCACGGATGAAGTCACGGGGCAGTCAGAGCCGCTTGAATTGGATGTCGTCGAAGCAGATGTGCCGCCAGCAAGCGAGATTTTGAGTAAGCAATTTAAGCCTTCGGAAAAACCATCTCATAAAGTGCCGGAGCTCAAGCGTGATGAAGCCATTTTTTTGGAATCTTTGAAAGATGGTGCTATTCCAACTCAGGATGTGGGGGAACGCGGATCGTTGGAGGGTGCTTTGGCAACGAATTCTCCAATGGTTTATGCGCCGAGTAAATATGAGCGTTTGCCTGACTCGCCATTGTTGATTTTTACGGATGATATGATTTGGAAAGAGGGAGACGATACCTTTGTGGCAAAGCGAGATGCGCTTGTGGATCAATCAAAGCATATCCAGGAAGCGTCAGTGGCATTGTCGGTTTCACCGCGTGTTGAGATGGAGCAAACAACGGGATATCGTCTGGTCGAAATACCTCAACGCACTTTGTTTTCGAAATTGGGAATGGTTTCGGGGGATGTTGTAGTTTCAATTAATGGGACGTTGCCTGATATGGAACCCATGGCCCTGATGTTTGTCAATATGGCAGCAGGTAAGCAGGGAGTAAGTACATTGGTGTACGAGCACCGTGGAGAGAAGCATACGATAAAGCTACGGGCATCGGAGTAATACATGGATTCTAAAGTCATACGCATAGGTGTTCGAGCCGCTGTTGTTGTTCTGGTTGCCGCCATAGCCGTTTGTGCAGCCAGAGGAATTGGCAATTTTGTGGGTGGTAAAGTGGTTACGGTTACCCCATACGAGATCAAGGTTGCCGAAGAGGTCAAGTATGAGGCTGGTGCGGAGACACGGGATAATTCGGATGTTTTGGTTTACAACCGCAATTTGTTTAATCAGAAAGCGGGTGATGATGAGGGGGAGGCAGAACCTGAACCAGAGCCGATCGAAGATGATTCCGGTGTCATGGAAGAAATCGTGGGGGATGGATCTCGGCCGGTGTTGACGGATTTGCGTGTGTTATTGATGGGCACCCAGGTGGCAAGTGATCCGGCGTATTCCATTGCTCTTTTGATGCCGCTGGATGATGGTGCAGATGCCCGCATGCAGTATCTTTCGGAAGGTTCGGATCTGCTGGGAGAAGCGAAGATCATCAAGATCGTTCGCAACCGCGTGTACATGGAACGAACATCCCAGGGGAATCGACTGGAATATTTGGATACGCGCACAACAGAAGAAGACCTGGCAGAAGCTAAAAAGAGCTTAGAAAAAGTCGCAGAAAAAGCAGCTGAAAAAGAAAAAGCAGCTGAAAAAGAAAAAGAAAAGGCCGCAGCAGCAGCGGCAAAGCCTTCTTCGAATACAGAACTCGTCAAGAAGGTTGGCAACGATACGTATGAAGTTTCACGAGATGCGGTGGAAGCAATTCGTAAAAACCCGAATGCACTTAAGAATAATCCCCAATATGGAGCCATGCCGAAAGTACAGCCAGTGTACAAAAACGGGAATATTGGTGGATTTCGACTTTTGGGTGTAGAAAGTGGATCGATTTATTCGCAGCTCGGTTTGAAATCGGGCGATACGATCATCGATGTGAATGGACAGGCGATAGAAGGTCCTCAGCAGGCAATGGCGCTTTTGGATGCGCTTAAACCCGGTCAGGATATTGGTTTAAAGATTAATCGAAGCGGACAGGAAAAGACCCTGACGTTTCAGTTGAAATAAATCATTCAGGGCGGATAGGAAAAGCCGCTCTAGACAATGAGTAGATAATGATGCAAAAAACGTTGAGAAACTTCACTATAATGGCAGCTATGGTACTGAGCGCAGGATTGATGCAGGTGCCAATGGATGCATGGGCGCAGGATTCAGAGGATGGTCAGGTTGTCGAGTCTGACGCGCGCCGTTCACAACCTGGTGTTGTGAGTCGAAAATCTCCGAGTGAAGCAGAACCTTCTCAGGCGGGCGATGATGCAGAGCCCGAAGCGCCTAAAAATAATGGCGTCGGTGTGGAAGGTGGGGTGATTTTTGGGGAATCTCTCGATTTTGAACAGAATTTCGGGAAAGATTTTGGTGTTAAAACTGCTCCCAAAAATCTCAAAATTACGCTGGATTTCCGCGATGCAGAACTGAGTGACGTTGTCAAACTGATGAGTGCTCAGACCGGTCGCAATTTTATCATTGCGGATTCGCTCAAAGCAGGGAAGAAGATAACCATCATCAGCCCCAATCCGGTTTCTCAGGCTGAGGCATATCAGGCATTTTTATCGGCATTGCAGATGAATGGCCTGACTGTTGTGCCAAGCGGCAAATTCTATAAGATCGTCGAATTCAATTCGGGTGTGAAAGAGCCGATCCCCGCGACCTATGGGGAAGTACACATCCCCAATAATGATGCGCTCGTTACCCATATTGCAACGCTCGATTATGTCGATGTCACCCAGATTAAACCCGTTCTTGAACAGTTGAAGACTGCCAACGGCACAATCATTGATTATCCGGCTGCCAATTCACTCATCATTACGGATACCGGCAATTCGGTGAACCGGATTCTGGCGTTTATCAAAAAGATGGATAACGACAGCAGTGATGGTGAAAAAATTTGGGTCTATCCGGTTCAGTATGCATCGGTAAACGATTTGGAAAAATTGTTGACGCAGGTTTTTCAAATTCAAAAGAGCAACAGTCGTAACAACAATAGCAATAATGCCACAAAATCGGCTGATGGCAGCACAGAATTGAGAGTCAGTCAGGTCGTTGCAGATGAACGTACCAATAAACTGATTATTGTGGCGGATGAGCGCAGCTACGAAAAGATGAAGCGGCTCATCTTAAAACTCGATGTTGAAATACCGGATTCGGGCAAAATTAATGTGGTTCACCTGCAGAATTCGGAAGCCAATGAAATTTATCAGGCATTGAACCAGATTATTTCGGATATGTCGTCGAAAGGCAACAATCGTAGCGGCAATTCGAATAACAACAATAATAGCCAGCGGACTTTGCAGGGTGAAGATATCAGTGTTGTATCGAGTGAATCGACGAATGACTTGATTGTTGTCGCCAGTCCGAGGGATTTCCTGGCTATTAAGAATGTGATCAAAGAATTGGATCGTCCAAGGCGCCAGGTCTTTGTCGAAGCCATTATTCTTGAACTTAGCCTTGAACGCACGCGCGATTTGGGCATAGCCATGCACGGCGGGGATGTATTTGATACAGGCAGCGGTGATGGTTATGTTGCGGGGCGTACCGATCTCAACTCGTTATCGAGTATTTCGCCTGCAGCCATGTTTATCGGTTCTGGTAGTACACCGGGATTGCTGATGGCTATCGCCGGTCCGTCATTTGAAATTTCGGGCGTCAGCATTCCCAGTCTTGGTGCAGTTTTAAATGCATTACAGACCAATACCGACGTCAATGTTCTTTCGACACCGACGATTTTGACCCTCGATAACCAGGAAGCCGAAATCAGCGGTGGTGAAAGAATTCCTTATGTGACAAGCACTTCATCGAATTATTCATCGCTTTTCAGTAATTTGAGCGGTGGTGATACGACGACCTCTGCTTTGGGCAGCTTGTTATCCGGGTATGGTACATCGATTGAACGAATTGACGTTGCATTGACATTGACGATCAAGCCTCAGATTAATGAAGGCGGTACGGTTCGTCTGGATATCAATGAAGAAATTGAAGAAGTCAAGCCGGGCGGAACAGACCTGGGCGGTCCTTCGACACGAAGAAGAAATCTTAAAACCGTCGTCGTGGTACCGGATCAGCAGACGGTGGTGTTGGGCGGCCTCGTTCGGGACAGTGAATCTCAGTCAGTATCGAAGGTTCCGCTTTTGGGTGATATTCCTGTATTGGGTTATCTTTTCCGTTCGACAGAGACGACCATTCAAAAACAGAATCTGCTTTTGCTGTTGACGCCGTATATCATCGAAAGCAGTGCCGATCTTGATAAGATCACCAAGCGCAAACAAGCTGAACGCGACGAGTTTGTGGCATTCTTTGGGCGCAAGGATATGAACTATGTCCGCAGCGTCAACTATGATAAAAAGCATGGCATTATCGAAGAGATTCGCCAGGCGATTGATACCAAAGAGAGTGAATTGAATGCCATTCGTGAAGCGCAGAACGTGATAGAACTGGCATCGGATGACGACGGCATTGATCTTCCGGATGGATTTAGCGATGGTTATGCATCGAGCGGTGGATCGTTCGGTGGCGGT
>JAGACY010000204.1 GCA_017613855.1 Pseudomonadota bacterium | reverse complement strand
CTGCGGGAGCTTCGACGGCAGGAGCGGCTGCGGGAGCTTCGACGGCAGGAGCAGCTGCGGGAGCTTCGGCGGCAGGAGCAGCTGCGGGAGCTTCGGCGGCAGGCGCAGGTGCTGGCGCAGGAATTTCGGCGGCAGGCGCAGGTGCTGGCGCAGGAATTTCGGGAACTGCCAATCCAGCCGGAATCTCCTGAGACTCAGCGGGAATGTCCGAAAAATCAAGACCACGTTTTTTGACACCTTCATCGCCGGTAACGGTCGTATCCAAAGAAAGATAAGCAATCAAAAGGCTAAGCAGCATAAAGCAAACAGCCGCACCCGTCGTCATACGACGAAAAACCGGGGTACCGCCGCTTGCCCCAAACACGGTATTGCCGCCACCGCCAAAAGCAGCGCCCAAGCCACCGGATTTACCAGGCTGAAGTAAAACGGTGATGACAAGAAAAATGCAAACGATGGTAAAAATAATGTAAATCAGTGTCATATCTGACTCTTTATGAGGAAATTTTAAGTATGATGCGCTTCTGACAGGCAGCAAGAACCTACCCATGCCAAAAAGCGGCGCACTTTACTAAAGTTTATGCGGAGGAAATGCAAGTTTTTATTCATTTGCTTTTTGTCTCAAGCTCAAATTGTCATATTTCACGCCAGTTTTTACAACACTTTGAGACCAGCGCTAACCCGTCAGTAACCGAATCGTCACTTACAAAATGACGTCTGCGTTAAAAAAATTTTATTTTACGGGATGAAATTACTATGATTAAGGTAGTATGTTTGATGGGCATACCGGGCCCTTTGGACTCTGCATTTTATCCAAGCAATCTCTTTGTCAAAAGGCTTTGACAACCATTTACACAGCAAGGAATACACGTATGAAAAGATCTTTTTTGGCGACATGCGCGCTCATCGGCACCTCTGCGTTCTTTTTGACCTCGGCAACCAGCTGCGATCTCGACAATGCTGATTTGGGAAAATACATCGGTCCTGATACGATTGGCGGCCTCGTCAATGGCATGGCCGGATGTCCAAATCTTGAAGCCCAATATCAAGAAGCCTTGAACGCCGAAGGCGAGCTCATCACCATCGATCAGTTAAAACACGGTATGGCCGATGGTACCGTGGGATTCTCCATGGCAATGCTGCTCAACAAAGCCGGCGTCAATAAACTCTTCGCAGCTGCCACGGATTTTAAATATGAAATTGATGCAACGGCAGCCAAAGTTATCTTAAAACTGCCCACCATTCAGTTGGATGGATGCCCCAAAGACCAGCTCCAGGCACTTCTGCTCGATGTACAAAAAGATTCCGCTTTTTATAACAGCTATTATGCCGATCAGATCCGCCAGAATAACGAGATCAGCTGTATTACCATGGATCTGCCGGTTCAGGTTAAATCCATCATCAGCGACACGACCTATGGCGTCAAAGTAGCCCTGCCCATTTATGGCAAAATTAAAGGCGATAATCCCAATAATGCCGAAGATTATGCCAAGGGACTGCGCACTTCTATCTTTGCCGACCTCAAACATGCTCAGCTCATCGATTTTGCTGGTATTCCTCAGGTTGCAATTGATGTCATCAACTTCGCATGGCAGCAGTTTGTCTCCAATCAGTTCAAAAACGTTGGCCTCTTCGATATCGGCGCATGGGAAGTCGGCAATGGCGAAATTAAACTGCTCGCCGGTGCTCCCATCGTCAAATCAGACAGCAAAGCCATTCAGCTGGGTGTTTATTCCAATGTCGTCTATGCACGGCATTCAGAAACCGCCATCGATTATGCATTTCCCGAGAATGCCGATATCGGCCTGAATATTCACCCCGACCTCATCCGCGGCTTGCTCGCCAGAATGATGAAAGAAGGCCACATTACCTCGGATACCAAACTTGAGAACAACGATTTCAAAGTCACCATGACCAACATCGCCAAGGAATACCCCGAAGACCTCCTTCTGACCTACGACTGGTACAACAAGAATCCACAAAATTGGGGCAAATATTTCAGTCTGGCCTTCAGAATGTGGAGCAATTCGTCGCTTTGCGGTTATGTCGATCTCATCGCCGGTTTGAACGCCGAAATTACCGAAAAGAAATTCTCCATCAGCGTCGGTAATGTCCATGCCGGAAAATCCGATGGCACCATGTCTCTCTTTGCTGCCGGAATCAACGCTATCACCGATTCTGCTTTCTTCCACGGCATTCTCGACTACACCACGGTTTCGTTCAACTTTAACGAAATCGGCGTATCCACCAAGAAAGACGATGAATCTGGCGAGTCTCTGAAAAACGCCGAAATGGGCGCACTCAAATTCACCATCGATGGCAACGGCATCAGCCTGTTCCTCAATTTCCTCGATCTCTAATCTTCATCATTAAGACCATGAAAGAAGCGCCCTTCGGGGTGCTTTTTTCATTTTTGCGCGCGGCTATCTGCGATACGCCGCGCCACTCGCCTATGCGCAATTAAAGCGGCGTTCCACGCCGTTTTAATCGCGCATACAGCTCGCTTATCCTCTTTATGGGGTGAACGCATCATGAAAAGGTCACGATCTCTCCAATTGGTTCTCCTCGCGGGTACTCTGGCACTTCACGCATGCCATCACGAAGACCAGACAAATCGTGCGCAGACTTCAGCTATCACCTGCAACTACGCTTTTATCAATGCATGTGCCGACGAAACACATCTGCAAACCTGTTTCAACGGCTATGTCAAAACGACACCATGCCGCGATAATTGGCATTGCATCACGCTGTCCCAAGGAGCGACCTGTCACCCCAATGATTCCTACATCTGCTCAAATGGTGAAAAACGATGCAGTGACGAAGATGAAATTCTGACCTGTACAAACCAGTCCTGGCAAAAAACGGGAACGCTCTGTGAGTTCGGATGTCTCGAAGGCCAATGCCTCAACGAGAACAAGACTTTCGATTACCATTGCGATGAGGGCAAAAAGATTTGCGATGGTTTTGGATATATCCTGACATGTTCTCAGGATAAATGGGAAATGGCCGAATCCCCCTGTCCCTATCGCTGCCAGAACGGCAAATGCATCGAACAGCCCAAAGACAATTGCATTCCCAAACAGTGCGAAGGCACTTGCCAAAATGATATTTGCATTACGCACGCTATGGAACAAATGCAAATCGGCGAAGAATGCGATCCCGACACATTTATCGAATTTTGTCGTAATAACTCGACCATTGCCTGCCAATACCAAGATTCCTCTACGGCTCACATCGTCACCCAGAATTGCAGCACATCGGGCGGATGTTCGGTTGTACTACACGAAGACTACAATCAGAAGCAGCGTTTGCGCGCTTTCTGCAGAGGCACGAACGCGGATCAATGCAGCAATGTCGGCCAAAAGATATTTCACTGCACGACGTCCGAAGATTCCTCAAGGGGTGAGTATTATCACGAAACCTATCAGGAATGCACCCTCAACACAGATGGCACCTATACCCTGCTAAACAGTACAGACGCAGCCTTATTTGGCTATTGCAGTGACAAAGGATGCGATCATAAAAAAGAACACTGCATTGAATTAAAAGAATTATATTATTGTGAATATCATCACCATTGTACAGATACATCGGGTTTCGATTATTGTATAGATCGCGGCATTAACGGCATTAATACGGGCCATGAGAATTGTACAAACGGCAAAGTGTGTGCCAGTGTACAAGGTGTAGAAGATTGTTATAACAAGTGTGCAGAAGAAGGCCGCAAGCGGTCGATTTGCCAAAACCGCTCAGATACTGCTGTTCAATATATATTTACCTGTATGAAAGGTCAGGATAACAAGCTTTACGATGTCATGTCTTCCGAAACATGCCCTGCGGGGTGCAATGCCGAAGGCACGGCCTGTGCAGCAGACACGGTCTGTACGCCAAATGCTCACGACGCATGTCAGGATGATGTTCTTATATCCTGCCTGGATGGCATTCAAAAAACATACAATTGCCGTGAAGAGGGTGAGGATATACATTGCATTCAGACAGGTGACACGGCCAGCTGTGCACAAACCTGTACCAAAGACAATGATATAATTAAATCATGTTTATCTTTAGGATTTGAAAGTACATATCTCGAAAAGAAATGTATTAAAGACACTTGGGGAAACCTCGTTCTTCAAACGATAAAAGAAGACAAATGCCCTGGCCTTTGCAATGCCGATGGCACCGCATGTGCAAAAAATTCAACGTACCCGGCCTGCAATGCAAAACAACTCGAAGAATGCCAGAGCAATTATCATCCCTCTTACCGCTGCGCGCTCGACAGCCAGAATACGCCACACTGCCTTGCAACATGTGAAAATACTGACGAAACGAAGTTTTTTTGCTTTCAAAAAGAGGGCGGTGACCAGATCGAAGGCAACAATCTCTTTTACAAACAAACCCAATGCCGCACACTATCGGATGGTTCGAATGCAAACATCGTCATCGAAACGCAATGCCCCAAAGACTGCGATGATAATAAAGGCTGCATTGAATAACAAGCGAGCATTTTCATTCGAGCTTGTAACTACCCACGCGGATTTAACACCACGAAAAAAAAACTTACATTGGCATGATTTTTAATTATACTGCATTCGTCTGCATACTTGCAGGTATACATTTTTCACTCTTTGCAACGGGAGAATCATTATGAGAAAATTTTTAGCACTTTTTACAATGGCATGCGCCCTGACCCTCTTCGGATGTACAGAAACCAAAAAGGCTATCGAAGAATATTGCAGTTGGGAAGAAGAATGTAACATTCACACCAAGAGTGAATGCCAGACCAAATTCAACAATTATCTTTTAAAAGCCCCTGACTGCGACTCTGAACTCGAAGACATGTACTGGTGGGTCGAAGGCATGAACTGCAAGGCCTGGAGAGGCTGGTGGGATGGCAAAGACGTCTGTGCAGATGGTGAATACACTTACTATGGTTTCTTTGACAAAGCCACCTGTGAAAAAGACCTCGCCGATGTCAAAAAAGCCTACGATCATCTACAGGTTTGTCTCGAATCCGAAGGGGTAGAGTTCACCCCCTAATGAGAATGGGGGAGCATTCCCCCCATTCTAAGGTTTGACGCAGATTCCCTCATCGCATTTCAGCCCTTCTGCACAAACGGCATTATCGCAAGGCTGGCCTGCTTCGACCACGTCGACATCTTCGACCACAGGGGCACAACGCCCGTCAGGCAGGCATTGACCGCTCGAGCATTGCGAATCATTAAAGCATTCGATTTCCGGCCGTTTCTGGCAATATCCATCTGTACATTCGAGGTCGGTATCACAAAAGCGCTTATGATCACAGGCCATGCCTTCGCCCACGCGCTCGGCACATTTCCCCGAAGGCAGGCAAATCCCCGATTCGCAATCCTTTTCTGTCGTGCATTTCACAGAATTATCTACTTCCGGGGGATTGTATCGGAGCTCATCGAGATCGACCTCACACCCCATGAGCAAGCACATCACAGGCGCAATCCTTAATAATCTTCCCGATATCATACTTGTCTCCTTATTACATCAACGGCCATGAGCGTTCCCGGGGCGTTGCGGGGTGTCCCCGCATCGGGGGTAGGCGCGTATCGCGCAGCGATAGCGCCGAAGGGGGCTTGCCCCCTGCCCAAATCAACTCAAAATCATTCGGATGAATCTAATTGTACGTGATCAGTTCACATTCCCCAATTTCAGTCACAGCAACATTGTTAAGAGAATCGCATTCATTCCTCAAAGGCAGTCCATCCTCACCATCATTCACCATCATACGAACTAATTTTCCATCCAGGTTCTCTTCCGGATTCTTGTCAAAAGTACATTCCACAGCAGCACATTCGCCCACGGGAATCGTCGCATCGGTATGAGTACTGCAGACTTTTTTAAACACGGGATCTGCGGGCGGCACATCCGGCGTTTCGGGATTCGTTTCGGGTTTGTCTGCAATATAAAATGATACCGGGAGCTTTCGTTCTGTGGCTCGGGTACCACGGTTACAGACTTTTCCCCGCAGAATAGGTGCCTCACTTTCAATTCGGCACACGTCCTTGGGTTCAAGCAGAACAGTCATATCCGGCAGCAGCCCCGTTTCATCCGCACGGGATGTAGCCATGCGGTAATGATTATAGACGGGAACCTCCATCGTACCGCCGTCCGGCAATGATATCTGGGCCTTCTCTTCGGACAACTGCATCCAGGATTCGCGGGTTGTCACGCTCCCATCCTCCTGTATATGCATTGCATTGTAGGCGTGCTGATTCCAAATACCGCGAGCACTGGCCCACACGCCATCGCGCGCCTGAATGATGGTGAGATTGTTCGAAGCCACGTCGGCTGCGGCCTCGGATGCCGCAAGTTTCTGAACGGCACGGCAGACTTTGTAATCGTGGGATTCGGGGCGCGTTCCTGCAGGATATTGAATATCACGGCCTTCTTCCCCATGGATATACATGCCCGTATGGGGATGAATCGGGTCGACGCAACGATACATCCCTTTATCTCCCCAGGCATTGCACGCATCATCCGACTGGCAGGTACAAAGCTTCACTTCATCATGGCACGTCGTTCCCGTGGGACAGTCAGCATCCTCCTGGCACGCAATACCTTCATCGATGGGATCAGTGCCTCCATCAAGCAAGTCATTCCCGTAACAGGCTGTATTTTTCGAAGAACTGACGAGGATTTCCGCAGTTGCGTCCCCATCCGCATCCACGACGACCGGTGTATCGATCGATGTTAAAGAAGTCCGGCGCGTACTGGATAAAACTTTGCCGTTCCTGCCATCGTAAATGCGGGTGGTACAAGCATCCGCATAAACCAATTCGACCTGGCCGTCCGCATCAAAATCGAAAGCGACTGCACCCGCCGAGGCACCGCCCTCACTCAGGCGTTCCCAGCGAACATGTGCATCTGCGCATTCTCCTTCGAGATACGCCGTGCAGCCGGGATCGTAAACGCCGACCCTGTCCTGCGAAGCCATCGCAATTTCGGGGAAACCATCGCCGTCAAAATCTGCAATTGCCACCGGGCCACCGGCGGTTATTCCATCGACATGCATGACCTCACGGGCTGTATACATGGGTTTGCCATCTTCATCGCTGCCCGTCGTTTCAACAGAATAAATGCGGAGATGATTCTTGCCCGATATTACGATTTCGGGTTTGCCGTCGTATGAAGAAAAATCAAATGCCTCCGGCGATTCTCCGGGCGCGCCGAAATCTGCATAGGCCGGGAACTGACGTGCCCACGCAGGCAGTCCCTCATGGGGATTTTCAAATTCTGCGAGTTTTTTCCACCCATCTTCATTTTGCCAGGTATACAGCCCTTCTCCCGTGACGAGCTGTGCAGTCTCGGGATAATCCGCTTTTAACAAATAACCGACGGCGGCCGTACTTCCTGCCTGATACGCATACGCCTCCGTACCATCGTTCGCATCCTCATACAATGCATCGCTATATTTGGAGAATAGTGAGTATTCTCCGCTTTCCGCGTCTTTAACAACACTCACCACTTGCCCGAAGGGACTGACGATTTCGGGACTGCCATCGCCATCGATATCAAAGAACATCGGCGCCGCCCGAAAATCCAATGCACTCTGCAGCCATTCGTCATATTGTTTATTCTCTGCATCCCAGCGATATAGCTTCAAAGGATGAGCGTCCTGCTCCAAGCCAATGGCGGCCAGTTCCAGAATGCCATCCCCATCCAAATCGGCTGCTGCAGGATAATGGTACCAGCGATCCGAAACGGGGACTGCCAGTTGATGAAGCGTTTTGCATTGTTCCGGGTCGATAAAACTGATCGCCGTCTCTCCCGTATTCTCTTTGTCACTCGAATAAGAATATACGGCAATCACACGCGACAAATCCTCTTCGCTGCCAAAATGTCCGGCAAGTGGCGTCATTTCTACACTGCTGCCACCGTTTTCTGCATGCCATCGGCATTGGATGTGCGCATTTCCCAAATGCGGCTCAAATCGGCAGGAATCACGATGTTCGGTGCTGCCAAAATGAAGACAATACCCTTCTGCACCGCATGTTTCATCCATACAGCAAAAGGAATCCCCCGCATCACAAGCGCCTGTGTCAGCGCACTCTTTGCCCCTTATCCTGCATAATCCGCTTAAGCATTCCAGTCCCTCATCACAAATCCGATAATTCGATTCATCGCATGCTTCACCTTCTGCAATTATTTCAATGCATTGGCCTTCCTTACAGACGAGCGAGGTATCACATTTCAGATAACTGTCATTGCAAGATTCACCATGTCCGAGGCCATCTTCGTGCTTGTGACACACACCATCGACGCACTCCAGCCCAAGATTTGAATCGCAATCATAAAGGTGATTGTTCTCTGAACAAAACTCCCCCTCTTCGAGCAGTTTTACGCAAATATCCCGACAGACATGTCCTTCTTTGCAATATTTCCCCTCACCGCACGCCTCACCCACTTCGAGATAGTGACCGCATTTTCCGTTGGGCATGCAAATACTGTCGGAATTGCGCAGCACGCAATCGGAATCATGTCTGCATGTTCCATCCAGGTAGATACATCCCCCCTCGTGACACACTTGCTTTCCGTCACAGTCCCGATCAGAAAGGCATCGATCGACGGCACCTTCTGCCCAAACGCACTTTTCCGATTCGCAATTCAACCCATCCATGCAAACCGCACTCCAGCTGTTGCACACCTCACCAATCCGCATCAGCTTTGCGCATTCACCGCTGGGAAGGCATCTGCCTGTGACACATTGGGAGTCATGCGTACAGCCAAATATATCGGCAGAATCATAGCCATTCGAATTCGAATCGCAGGCGCAAAAAGCAAAGACACTGATGAATACTGCAAAATAAGACTTAGCTGACATCTGCACCACCCTTTGAACAGACTATGGGCAAACTCCGAACTGCTCCCCCGTCCCTGGTTGTATTCTACCACATCGATCTTCGTTTTTAAAATTACGGCATGGCTTTTCGTGCCTGCGGCACGAATACGCCTTAGCCGCCGTGCTATTGCGCTGTGCGCAATACGCACGGCCTGCTTTTTTGGGGGCAGCCCCTTAGCGGGGGCCGGGGCAGAGCCCCGGCTTAACAGTTACGTGTCGCACGCGTGCGACAAAATATTAATCCTCTGGTTTGGTATGGAAAAAGCTCATCACACCAAACATAAGCACGAGTGCAGAAACGATGGTCAGCGTAATTGTCCAGAACATCGGCGGCAAAAAGAGTTTATTGGAGATATAGTCTGCGATATTGTGCCCAAAATAAATGTAATCGCCATGCGAAAAGATGCCCGCAGCCGACGTAATTGCCAAAATGAGCATGACATAGCGAGGAATGCTCTTCGATTTGGAAAGAAGTGCCACAGAAAATGTCACAAATCCGGCAAGCCCCACGAGCACGATGCCAAGGAAATTGTGGACATAGGCAATGATAGAGAATGCACAAAATGCCGTAAATAAAAACAAACCGATGCGAGACGCCTTGGCATTGCGGCTTAATACAAAACAAACGATGCTAAAGAGCAGCGGACCAAGCAAACCGCCAAGCGCAATCAAACCGTACGGGAAATCATGCGTACTCCAAAAAATGGTATAGGCACCGCCATTGCCATCCCAATGCAGACTCAAATCTTTAAAGTCTCCCCCCATGATGAGGTTCGAAAACCCAAATGCCATCTGATGAAGAAAGGAGTAGAGCAATCTAAACGGATAAAGAGCATATTTTCCATAGGGAACCAGATAGACCCCAATGGTTGCCATCGTCAGAATCGTCCATAAGAAAAGACCTTTTTTACGATGCGCAACGGGCGAACTCTGTGTTGTTTCCAGCGGATGATCATCCATTTTTCTTCTCCTCTCTTTATGGATAAGCGCATAACATTCAAATCATACACACCTAATTTGTACCACGTGAGTCGCAAATTCTTCAAGTTGTATAATGCTTAAGGCACTGTATATCGATTTTAATTCTATTTGTAGAAACGCATCAAGATTGTTCAAGAGCACGCCCCCTGCGATTTCCAACGAGTGACATCTTTAATTCAGGATTCCAGAAAAATCCTTTGCTCCGCGCATGATTAACGATTAAAGTCCGTATTTAAACAAAGCTCCCTGATCTCGGGAAAACATAAGGCGGAGGTGTGTATGCAAGCATCTGACAACTCATCGCAAGACAATAACCTTCAGGAAAATGTGACTCAGCAGGAAGATGTAGACTCCCCCAAAATGCCTGCACAACAAGACGCCCCCCCAAAGGAAGATGAAAACCTGCAGGAGAATGCGCCCAAAGCATCGGAGCTCATTTTCCCTCTGGATTCAAAACCTTCATTTGGCATATCGCTCATCGCGGCATTCCAGCATATCTTGTCGATGGTACTGAGCGTTATGGCGCCGCCGGCCATTGTCGCAGGGGCGCTCGGTCTGGATGGTTCAACCATCTCCTATCTCGTCAGCATGTCTTTATTTTTCGCAGGTATTGGCATTCTGGTGCAGGTCACACGCCCATTCGGCATTGGTTCCGGGATGCTGAGCATCCAGGCGACGAGTTTTTGCTTTCCCGGGGCGCTTATTTCTATCGGCACCTACCTTCTCCACGACAAGGGACTCTCCCAGGACGAAATGATGGCCACACTCTTTTGCACCTGTTTTCTGGGCGGTCTTGTGGTCATGCTATGCAGCCGGTTTATCAGATACCTGCAAAAAGTCATTACCCATACCGTTGCGGGTGTCACGGTCATGATGATCGGGATCTCGCTCATCGGGGTGGGTGCCGACTCCTTTGCGGGAGGCAAGGTTGCACAAGACAACGGCACGTTTGGTGACCCCATTTATCTCGGGCTGGGAGCACTTGTTTTTCTTATTATTTTTCTTTGCAACCGCGCCAAATCGAAACTGCTGCGCATGGCAGCACTTATGATCGGCGTCATTGGCGGCTTTTTGATTGCCATCCCCATGGGATTAGTCGATTGGTCTATATTATCGCAGCCACACCATTGGTTCGAAGTCCCCATTCCCTTTAAATTCGGCTTCTTTGCGTTCGATTTGCACGCTCTGCTCGTGCTCATTTTCCTCTTCGTGATGGTAGTCATCGAAGCCATCGGCGATTTGACGGCAACCAGTGCAGTCTCGGAACAACCCACAGAAGGTGAACTTTATCAAAAGCGCATTACGGGCGGCATTATGTGCGACGGCCTGATCACATCGTTGGGCGCTATTTTCGGATGTTTCCCGGCTGCAACTTTTTCTCAGAACAATGGCGTCATCCAGCTCAGTGGCGTAGCCAGCCGCAAAGTGGGCAAATTCTGCGGCGTCCTGTTCCTGATTTTCGCGCTGTGCCCATTTATCGTCGTGTTTTTCCAGCTGCTTCCGGCACCGGTTCTGGGCGGGGCACTGCTCATCCTCTTTGGATCCATCGCCTGCTCCGGTATCCGCATTTTATTGCAGCATCCCGTAAATCGGCGTGAATCCCTGATCATTGCAGCTTCGTTGAGCATCGGTATCATGGCCATGGTCAAGCCCGATGCATTCGCTAAATTGCCCGATATTGCCAAGACTTTTTTCGATTCCCCCATCGTGGCTGGCGGTGTCTCGGCAATGCTGTTCCATCTGCTGCTTCCGAAAAAAATGTGATTTTATGAATTAGTTTTGCAAATCCAATTCCGCATTACGCATTATTCAAAGCATATCATACGGATCCACATCGATCACGCATTTCACATTGCCGTTTCGCGTTCGAAATTCTTCGGTTTGCTTGAGGATCATGCCGAGCCATTGGTGCAAAGCCGGGCGAATGGCATGGCGCAAAAAAAGCTGATAGCGAGCATTGCCGCAGAGCATGGGGATGGGGGCCGATGCGGGGCCCAGAACGCGCCCGTTCGACAAGTCTTTAAGCAGGGTGCGGGCTGCATTTGCCATTTGAATCGCGTATTTTTCGGTCACGGTGTAATCAGGGCCTTCGAAGCGCATCAAAACCATATAGGAAAATGGGGAGTACTGCAGTGCACGTCGAATCTCAAGTTCCTGTGCGGCAAAAGACGCAAAATCGCGTTCAACAATGCCCTTTATGGCAGGATGTTCAGGCTTGAGGGTTTGCAGAATCACACGCCCGGGTCGATTGCCGCGCCCGGCACGCCCGCTCACCTGCGTCAAAAGCTGGTAAGTGCGCTCGGATGCACGAAAATCGGGCAAATGCAGGCTCATATCGGCATTCACGATACCCACGAGCGTCACATTGTGAATGTCATGCCCTTTGGCGATCATCTGCGTACCCACGAGAATGTCGATATCGCCGTTCCTGAACAAATCGAGGACATTCTGAATCCCCTTGGTCGTCGCGCGGTCGCGATCCAAACGGTCGATGTGTGCATCGGGAAATTCAGACTGCAGCACTTCGACCAGGCGCTCCGTGCCGTATCCAGTGTAGTTCAATTCACGACGACCGCATTTGGGGCATACGCCATCGGTATGGGCGACGAAATCGCAATAGTGACAATGCAAATCGTTCGAGTATTTATAGTAGGTTAAAGCGACATCGCAATTGGGGCAGTAAAGCACATGCCCGCAATAGTCGCATTGGATAAACGTCGAAAAACCACGCCGATTGAGGAAGATCATGGCCTGCTCTTTGCGGTCGATCGTCTCGTGCAATGCCGCAACGAGTTCATCCGAAAGCAGGCGTGAGCGAATCTCAATGCGATTCTTTTCCGAATCGCCGCAATCGTCTGGAAAGACGGGCTTGGGGCGGTTGCGCATATCGACGATTCGAATTTCTGGCATCGGGCGTGCCTGGGGGCGCTTGGTCAGTGTAAGCAGCGTCATTTTGCCCTGCAATGCCCGGCTGTAGCTCTCGAGCGAAGGTGTAGCCGACCCCAGAATGACAGCGCATTTGGCCTGCATCCCCAGGTACAAAGCCATATCGCGGGCATGGTAGCGCGGCGCTTCGGCCTGCTTGAACGACCCGTCGTGTTCCTCGTCGATCACGATGAGCCCCAGGTTTTGCACCGGTGCGAACAAGGCACTGCGCGGCCCGATGGCAATTCCAATCCTGCCGTCCCGAATCCGGCTCCAGGTGTCAAAGCGCTCACTTTCGCTCAATCCGCTGTGCAAAACCGCGACATCGTTACCAAATCTGCCTTTAAAGACGGCACAAAACTGCGGCGTGAGGGCAATTTCGGGCAAAACGAAGATACACCCCTGCCCGCGAGCACGGATCGCCTCCATGACGCCGAGATACACTTCGGTTTTGCCGCTTCCGGTCACCCCAAAGAGCAAAAAACTCCCGAAACCCTCATGTTCCAATACAACACGAATGGCTTCATTCTGTTCGTCGGTGCGTTCGACCTCATGCACGATCGGGGTAATATCATCAAAGGAAGTTTTGTCGCGGGTTTTGGTCGATACCGCAATGAGCCCCAGTTCCTCGAGGCGATGCAAAACCGCCGAACAGGAACCGAATTTTTCCAGAATGGCCGAATGGCGCACGGGCCCATCCTGCCCTTTGATCCAGTCGTACAATCCCCGTTGTTTTTGGCCAAATCGCTTGGGAATCTCAACATCGGTGGCTTCATAGACGGCTTCGACGGTCTCTTTTTGATGCGCCCTGGGCAACGTCCATTGGGGCACGAGCTTGCCGTCGGCCACCCAGTGGTCGAAGGTTTTCTGGTCAATTTGGTATTGTTTTTTGATTTCGCGTTCGGGTAATGCGTCGCCAGTAGAGACGTTCCATGGAACGTCTCTACCTGGTGACGTAATCTCCCCCATTTCGGTTGCGAACCGGTATACGCATTCCCCTTCGCGCATCATCCCCGCAGGGATGGCCAGTTTTAGGCAAAATCCCAGAGGGCTTTGGTAATAGGCCGCCATGAAACGCAGCGTCGCCATGAGCGGTTCGCTGATAAAGGGCACGGGATCGACGACCTCGAGGATGCTGCGAATGCGGCCATTGTAGGCGGGTTTATCCTCCGAAAGCGCAGTAATAATCCCCGTGCATGACTTGCGCCCCAGCGGCACCTGGACGACGGCCCCCACGCGAACGGGCACATCCACGCGATACGACAAGGGATCTAACGGGCGAGAAAAGAGGACGACGGAACAATACATGAAAATTCGGAATGCGGAATGCAGAATGCGGAATTGCGTCGCGTATACCGCATCGCGGCATAGCGACGCAGCCATGCCGTATCCTGTAGAGACGACCGGTCCGGGCGTCTCTGTCAGGATAGGCATGGCACCCCACCCATATCATATCACAAATGCACGGGATATTCCTTGACGAAATCGGATTAAAAGCATAGATTGCCCGGCGTTCAAAATGGGCGGTTTGGGCCCATCGTGCGCAGACAGAGACAAAAATAGCGGCGTGCAGAGCCATCATTTTTAAGAAAACACGCGGCTAAAACACATTTTTTACCCCCCAGGAGATTCAGCATGGCTAAGACTCTTTTTGATTCCAGTGACATCCGCAACATCGCCCTCGTTGGTCACAGCGCAAGCGGCAAAACAACGATTGGTGAGGCAATTCTGCTCAAGACGGGCGTAACAACGCGCTTTGGTTCAACAGTAGCAGGTACTTCGACGTTTGACTTTGAACCCGAAGAAGTCAAGCGCGGTGGTTCCAATGCGACGGCCTTTGCATGGTGCGAATATGCTGGCAAAAAAGTCAATATCATCGACACTCCGGGTGATGGCAACTTCATCTATGACTCCTTCACGGCTATGCGCGGTGCCGATACGGCCGTCATCGTCATCAGTGCTCCGGACAGCGTCGAAGTCCAGACAGAACGCGCCTTCCATGAAGCCAAAGAACTCGGCCTCGCCAAGATGTTCGTTATCAACAAGATGGACAAGGAACGCGCCAATGCCGCACAGTGCCTCGCCGATATCAAAGAAGAACTCGAAGTGACACCCGTTCAGCTGCACATCCCGATGGGCGCAGCCGAAACCTTCAAGGGCATCATCTCCGTGCTCGACAACAAAGCTTATGTATTCGAAGGCAACACCGGCAAATTCAAAGCCACGGACGTCCCCGCTGAATATGCCGATGCCGTTCAGGAAGCCTGGGAAGCCATTATGGAAGCCGTCGCCGAAACCGATGACGACCTCATGATGGAATACCTCGACACGATGGAACTCTCGCACGAACAGTGCATCAATGCGATGCCCGCTGCCATTCAGACCGGCAAACTCGTTCCCGTGTTCTACACCGCAGCCCTCAATCTCGTCGGCATCGAACAGCTCCTCGACATGATCGTCAAATATGCCCCCAATCCTTCGCAGCGTGCCGAAGTCGCCATCCTCCGCGGCGACAAGGAAGAAATGCTCAAAGGTACGGCCGACGGTCCCTTCGCTGCCCTCGTCATTCGTTCATTCATCGATGAATTCTCGGGCAAACAGAACATCTTCCGTATTCTGTCCGGCAAAGTGCCCGCCGATGGCAACGCCACCAACGTCCGCACCGGCGACGTCGAACGCCTCGGTACACTCTATGCCCTCCGCGGCAACAACCGCGATGCCATTGAACAGGGCGTCTTCGGCGACATCATTGCCGTTGCAAAACTCAAAGACACCAAGACCAACGACACACTGGCCGCCAATGCCGACTTCAAATTCAAATCCATCGTCTATCCCGCACCCATGATGTCCTTCAACATCGTCTGCAAGAACAAGGGCGAAGAAGACAAACTCGGTATCGCCGTCGATAAACTGATGGACGAAGATCCTACGCTCTCCAAGGGTTACGATGACCTCGGCCGCGCCCTCACCCTCAAAGGTATGGGGCAGCAGCACCTCGAAATGGCCATCGACAAGATGAAACGTAAATTCAAACTCGAAGTCACCAGCTCGCTGCCGCTCGTTGCCTATCGCGAAACCCTCAAAAAACGCGTCAACAACATCGAAGGCAAACACAAGAAACAATCCGGTGGTGCCGGTCAGTTCGGCGTTTGCTACATCAATGCCGAGCCACTCCCCCGCGATGGCGGCTTCAAATTCATCGATCAGATCGTCGGCGGTGCCATTCCCCGTCAGTTCATTCCCGCTGTCGAAAAGGGTATCGTTGATCGTATGAAATCCGGTCCCCTCGCTGGTTATCCCGTCACCGACGTTCAGGTCGAACTCATCGATGGTAAATATCACCCCGTAGACTCCAAGGAAGTTGCCTTCCAGATGGCCGGCCGCAAAGCCATCCTCGCCTGCCTCGCACAGGGCGGCGTCAAACTCCTCGAACCCGTCTACAAAATGGATATCACCATCCCGACCGATTCCGTGGGCGACATCATGGGCGACATCAACTCACGCCGCGGCCGCGTCCTCGGTATGGATCCCGAACACAAAAAGACCGTCATCCACGCCATCTGCCCGCTCGCCGAAATTCAGCGCTATGCACCTGATCTCCGCGCCATGACTTCCGGTCAGGGTATCTTCACGATGGAATTCGAAGGCTACGAAGATGTTCCCGCGAACCTCGAAGCCAAGATCATCAAGGAATCCCCATTCGGTGGTGCCAAAGAAGAAGACGACGATTAATAAATTTATTGGACGCCCTTCGGGGCGTCTTTTTTTGGTTTTTGTTGGGCGCGCCTATTGGCAAGGGGTCTTGCCCCCTTGTCAATACGGCACGCTTTGCG
>JAGACY010000027.1 GCA_017613855.1 Pseudomonadota bacterium | reverse complement strand
TTCGGGGCTTTTTTTTGTGTGTAGGTTTTATGCAACGATGCAGTCATCATCCATGGTTATCGTTAAATACATGGATTTTTATATAGACGCATTTGTTCGTATCTGACGATACGAACAAAACGTTAGAATAACCACGAGAACCATGAGAGCCCGGTTCATCCGCCACAATCACAGCGATCGGGCAGACCGTATCCATTCACATGCAAAGAACCAAGCCATTTGCAAAACATCTCCCCTATGGAATACGCTGAATCGGGAAGGTTTTGGCCCATAAACGCACTCCAAAATGAGCGAGCAACTGTTTCAGGCGTTCATAGAACATCACCGAAACAACAATATTGCCGCGTTCCGTTGAGAAGATAGAGGCCTCACGGGTAAAGGGATTATTGACAATCTTAAACTCATAGCCTGCCAGACGTGGCGAGGTAAATCCAAAGGCTCCCCAGGTCGCTTCAGAATAGGGGTTAAAATCAATTTCACAGTGAATGACTGGTAAACGCAGCCGATAGAAATGGTATGTCGCATCCCGAATGACGATGGGGGAACGCCCAAGCCATTGCTGTGCAAATGCAACGGCTCCCTCCAAAGGACAGCCCGGGGCAACCACAATACCAGTTTCTGTGATCTGCTGACATGGCGCAGCTGATTTAATTTGCTCTGCAATATTGGGCATGATGATCAAAGAACCTTCGACGGTACTTCGCATGGGTTCCAGTTCAATGTTGAATTCATCGGCAAGAATTTCGCCGATTTCCCAATAAATGGCGAGATCACCATTAGGCAGATAACCAAATAACTGAGGGTAGTTATTGGCGATGTTAATATCGAGCGGCGGATCGGTATTTTCGATGTTATACCCCATCGTAGCAATCGGATAATGCCACTGGCACAGCTCTTCCGAAAAGACGGGAATATTGAGCAAAAGTGCCTGTGTATGATCCCATGTACGTGGGAAATCATATTGAAAATCCTCTCTCAGGCACATTTGAGTATGCATAGTGTATTGCATTCCCATGCCCTGGACATCCAACAAAAGTTCATCCATCTCGCTGATTTGCAAAATCGTCGAATCAAATGCGCTGTTGTCGATATCATCCGAGACGCCTGCAGCAAATATATCTTCAACAGATTGATCTCTGCTTTTGGCAGGCATGGCATAAAAAGGCGTCGAAAGAGGAAATTCCCGATAGGGAGCCAATTCTTCACGTGATTCCGGAAAAAGAAATCCCTTTGGAATAAAGCAAGAATCAAACGGTGCTTCAATCGCAGGAGTTTTGCTCCTGATATGAGCAGGCAAACGCACAATCTTAGTGTTGGACATAGTAAGCTTATTCACACAAAGTAAAACTACGCGCGGAAGGCGCGGCCCATTTATTTTTAAACGAAAATATTCGAATTGTAAATAAAGGGGGGATTATGCGAAATATGGAATTATTTCAGAGTTACCGTGAGTCAAAGAAGGCATTCTCTTTGTTTTTTCAAAGAAATTTGATATGAATAATGATTTAATTTTCCTGGGTTTCTGAAATCCAGGAACTTCTATGCTTATTCTGCACGCAATCCTGTCATGAACGAGATTGAGACTACACATAGGTTTTGTATGTTTGCTTTTAATTACAAGCCTCTTTTTATAGCGTTATTTGCGCTGGTTTTATTGGTTTCCTGCTCACCCTCACCTTCGGAACAGAATCGTGAGGTGTCTGATAATACAGCGGCATTACAGGATTCAGACACATCCAATGGTGAAGGACAGGCAATTCAGGCGCTCAAACAGCCCACATCTGATGAATCTGCCACGGATGACGCAAATATCGCAGGTGATCCGGAAAAATCTCAACCCGAAACTGTTGCAAAACCGGATAATCAACCAGAAGATACACAACCGGAATTGGCAGAGAATTTTGAAGTTCCCCTCCGGAATGGAGAGGCAGATCAAGCAGATGCGCACTTAAATGAAGGTGAGGTACCGCCCACAGCCGAGAATGCCAATAGTGACGCCGCAGAACCAGCCAATGAGCAGCCGGCCGAGCAGGCAGATCCCAATGTGATTAGCGATGATCTTACGCCTTTATCGGATGCACTGCGCCAGAAACTGGCCGCCATTCCATGGGATGTGCCTCCTGAAGTATTAAATGCCGTCGAAAAAGAGAATGAGGGCGGACATTTCCCCTTCAGCGATGAGCTGCATCCTGAAAAATTCCGGGAAACCATACAGAATATGGGCGGTACGTACATCGGCATCGGGACAGATCAATCTTATGTCTATATGGGGTGGCAAAGACCTACCCTGGCATTTGCAGTCGATTATGATCCCTGGGTAGTCTATATTCACCATGCTTACATTGCATTTTTTGATCAATGCGAAGATTCGGCCTGTCTGATGGCGATGTTTGATGATCGTATGGGATCGTCGGAATTCCTCGAAAAATATTATGAAAACAACGCTGAAAAGAAGAATATTATAAAAGTATTCAAAACGGTTTCGGGAAACATCCGTCGCCAGCTTGGGCGTCTCGTTGCGATGAAAACGCCGAATTTTACTAATGATCCCGAGATCTACCAATACATTCGCACGCTCGTCAAATCGGGGCGTCTCGTAACTTTGCAAGCGAATCTGCTTGGAGATACCGCTCTCAAGGCGATTGCACAAACCCTTCGTGAAACGGGACGCACAGTCACAACGTTCTATACTTCAAATGCCGAGCAGTACTGGGCCTATAAAAAGGCTTTCAAAGAAAATATGCGTGCTATGCCATTTGCCGATAATGCTTTGATTATGCGCACTTCTGCCACAAAGCCCATCAACAACGATTACAGATATAGTGTTCAGCCGGCACGCGTTTTTCTTGCATGGCTCGACGATCCGCGCGGGACGATGGTCAAGCGCGTGACGAAATCGGTACGCCCCAAGGATGAAGAAGATTTCCCATTCGTTTATGACGATGCAATGCCGGATAGCAATTAGGAATTTGTAATTTGTAATTATTCAGACATTTCTTAAGGGGCTTCAGCATATACCTTTCGTTTTGCACTCCAATTGCGCATTGCGAATTGCGCATTGCGAATTAAAAAAGCGCATTTAAGCAGGGAGATAGCGCCATGAAAAAGACCTTCATCTTTACAGTTCTTCTGTCCTGCCTTGCATTACCCGCCTTTGCAGATCCACCTTGCCCGAACCAAAAGGAAGAAGCAAAGCCTGCCGATCCCAACGAGAAATGCAAACCCAAACTCGGGGACACAGACCCCGTTTTGTTTGTGTTTCCTGACGATAAGAAAGCCGAGGGCGATAAAAAGCCAGAGAAAAAACCTGCTGCAAATCCAGAAGCCCCAGCAAAAGCAGATTCTATGCGCCTGGAACCAACGACATGCACGTATTCTGCTTATGCATGGGATACGAGGAAAAAGCGCTCAACCGATCATTTTGATGTGTCCAAATCATACGCTGAAGTGACGGACGAAGAGCGCGATCCAAATGCGCCGCAATGCACTATCTGTCGAGAAGATCAGGTCGTCATCGATCCCCATGAATTCGGCGTCTCAGCGGATACTATCCGCATTTGCCATGCCTATGCAGATCAGGTGAAAAATGCACTCATCGCGATCAAAAAAAGCGGCGAGTTCGACATAGAAAAACTCGAAGGATACCGCCCCGGCAAAACACGTGGTGCCATCGATAAAAATGGCCTCCGTACCCAATGGAGCCAGCACAGCTTTGGTACTGCCATCGATATCAATGCCCACAAGAATGCCATTTACAGCAATTGTACTGCGCCAATCAACAACAGTGCCCAGGATGTCAAATCATGCAAAAAAGGGATTGGCGGTGCCTATAACCCCGAAAAGCAACCGCGCGTTTCAATCGTCAAAGGCGGCATCGTTTACCGCGAAATGACCAAATTCTGGAAATGGGGCGGTGAAATCGAAGGTTCCACCAAGGATATCATGCATTTTTCGGTGACAGGGTATTGAGGGACTTAAAGGTCGACTCTGGAGCTAAAGGGAATGGCTGAATAAATGAGTAATTTGTAATGTGTAATGTGTAATTATTTGGCATTTTCAAAGGTTTTTCAGCATATTCCTTCAGTTTTGTATTTTACAATTCCGCATTCCGCATTACGAATTACGCATTGAATCATGTATCCTTCAGCCTTATTCATCCCCGTATCAGCCATTGGTTTTTCAGTTGCCCATCATTTTATGGGGCCCCAAAAGGTGATGCATATTACCCAGAGAGTTGCCGACAAGATTGCCGATTTTGTCAAAGCACCAGCACACCCCATATTGGCCAATGACATGCAATGGGAGCTTCAGTTTATTGAACGCATGCAGATTCGTCCCTGGGTTGCCTGTTTTGAAACCTCGTGTGCCTTTTCAGTCTGGCTGTCATGCCATGGACAAAGATCCACAATTCGATTGGGAAAACGCGTGGAAAATGGTATTTTCATGATGCATGCATGGGTGGAAAGCAAGGATGAAAAATTCTTTTACGACGCGCGATTTGTCCCAATTTTTGAAAATGCCGCACCGTATTGTTCCGCAGGACAATAGGTGCGGCGCGCATAGCGTATCGGCCAGCGGCCGATAGCGTGCGCTTCCATAAAATAATCACAATGTAGGTGTTTAATCTACTTGCAACCACGTCGCCAATTAGATAGTTTATTCGCCCACTCAAGGGGACCGGAGTATCCGGAAGTTCCTTGATGCCATTGACCCTACCCAAAACAGGAGCAAAGAAAGTTTTATGCGTTTCCCTGGAATCCGTAAGGGTAAGTACTATTTTCCAGTGACGGAAAAAAAATCCTCGCTCGCTGTCACGACGACGACAAAACCTTGGTATATTGTGGGTTTGGATGAGGTTATCGTCGATCTTGAGATTCACGATTGTCCGCAGGCTCTGTTATCAGAACTCGGCTTGGTATCGGGTGAAAGTGTCCAGTTTTCAGCGGAAGAGATAGCCAGACTTTTAGGTCGTGTGCAGGAACTAGGTCTGTCTGTTCGTTATGCTGCAGGCGGGACGATGGCAAATACGCTGTGCAATTATACGCATCTATCGGGTGAACCTGCGATTTTGTTGGGTGCAATTTCGGAGACGATTCATCCGGGTACACCTGCATTTGCTTATGTGGCCCAAACGCCCAAAGCCGTCAATCTCGATTATCTGATTCCCATTGCTGGTCAGGTTGGCATTGCCGTAACCTGTTTTACGCCGGACGGAGAACGTTCTTTTGCCGTTGCTCCCGGTATTAGTGGTGATTATTCGGCGAAAGATCTGCCTGTGGATGTCATTCGCAAGGCATCCGTCGTTGCATCGAGTGTTTATTGCATCGCCAATCCCAATCGTCCCATTGCGGGGGCAACCATCGAGATGCTCAAGATTGCGCATGATGCAGGTGTTCCCACATCCTTCGGAATGGGGACGAGTGCCATCGTAAAGCGCATGCGAACGGAACTGCTCGATCTGCTCAAAAAATACATCAACATTGCCGCCATGAATGCACGCGAGGCCGAGGCTTTGACAGGCTATTCCGATCCTCTGAGTGCCGGCAATGCACTGCTCGATTATGTGGATGCCGTATTGATTACCGAAGGTGCACGCGGCCTGACGATGTGCGGTTATACGGATGATTCGGTCAAGCGCGCGACGCGGGACGGGCTGCACAGCGGTGCCATCGAGAATTACAATCAATACGAGTTCAGCCGACTTGTATTAAAACGGAACTGCAAATCGCCGGTGCGCATTTATACGCATATTCATCCTTATCTCGGCGGACCACAAAAGCTATGCAACACGAGCGGTGCTGGCGATGCTGCATTGGCCGCATTTTTACACGATGTGGCAGCAACACGTTACCATGCCGAAACCGTACCCGATTCGAAAAAACATGCGTATGGCGTCGAATTCTTGACCTATTCCTCACTTTCACGCAATGCACAATACAGCAACCGCGTGGCCTATGAGGTTTTGCGCAACAATTCCCCGCGCCTGGAAGCCCCCATCGGGAATGATAAAGAGAACGATGAATGAATAATTCGCAATGCGCAATGCGCAATGCGCAATTAGGCTGGTAATTCTCAAATGTGACTCTAAAGTGAGAGTAGCTCAATTCTTTAGGAAGAACTCTAAGGAATATCTAAATAATTGCGCATTGCGCATTGCGAATTACGCATTGAATATATGGAGAATCCACACAATATGTTTGAATCCGATTCCGATTTGCTCATAGCGCTTCAGGGTGTTGGCAAATCGGTGAATAAAGTGCTTAACGATGCCAAGGTGCTGGCCAAATCGATCGAAAAAATAGACAGTGCCAAAGCCCTCGAAAGACAGGATTATCTGACTGATCTTCTGGACAGTCTTAAATCCAATGATCTGACGATGTTTGGATGCGGGACAGACAAACCCGCACTTGTTCATGCGCTCGAAAGCCGTCTTCGAGCACTCCAGTTAAATGCACGCCAGAATTTGATGACAGGTTTGCAGGCTGCTTTTGATAATCCCAACCATCTTCGCATTCTTTCGGACAGTCCGCTGGTCATTTACATGCACCCGCTTACAGTGGAAGTGCACTTTGAAACGGGCAAAGCTGCATTGACATACGCGCACGAGGTATTGCAAACGGTATCGGCAGTCCCTGAAGAGATTCTCAATGCCCATCAGCTGCTTGTCGAAAATTTCCGGGCATCCCGCATTGATTCTCAGCAATTTTGGCAGGTGCTTAAACTGGCCTACGACATGGTTCTGCTCAAGGAGGCACAGCCTACGGGCGCACGAATCGATATTGTCCAGCTCTTGCCGGCTCTGGCATGGATATGGCCAAATGCGGCAGCCACCAAAAAAAATACTATTTTTCCAAGGTATTTGCTGGCCTATCAGCTGCAAAAATTGCGTTCGGATGGCCTTTTGGTAAACCGCGGCTGGCGCCTCGATCTCGGCACAGCGACCGGCGGAAGCACGCGCAATAAAGCCAATGTCCTTTTTATCCCAATGGGACACAGTGAAGGTCAATATTATTTGTCGATTTGTTTAAGACAGGTGTAGAATGCTTCGGCTTCATCCCTGAGTAGTGGATGGGTATTTTTCCTGTTTTCGCGAGAGTTTTTGGTCCATGACAACAAACGAAGAAAATAAACTGATTGCGGCCCATATTATTCAACGACTTGGTGAAGGCGGTTTGCCTCCCGAATATGGATTGAACCGCATTAATGTGGGTAATGAAAGCTATCTGAATGTCCTGGAACATGAGTATTTTCAGAGCCTGCTCAAACAGGGGTCGAGTTTTAAACTGGTTCAGGGGTATTTCGGCGGCGGCAAAACCCATTTTCTGCATTGTGTCAGGGAACTTGCCTGGAAATATGGTTTTGTCTCTGCGAATGTCGAGCTTTCCCCTGCAGAATGTCCATACGATGATGCCCTCAAGGTTTACCAGAATGTTGCCAGCCATCTGATGGTCAAACCTGCTTCCATCATGGAAGAACCACAGTTGGGCGTATGCAACGTCATTCGACACGTACTGGATGACAAACTGGATCAAGCTGCCAAAACGTCCTCCGATCCTCAGGCAGAAGTTTCGCGTTGGGTAATGACCAAATTGGCCAGAACCTGGTGTGAAAGCCATTCCTGCAGACAGGCTGTCGTTCAGTTTGCTCTGGCATCCCTTAAGAACAATTTTGCACGCGAACAAGTCCTCGAAGCCTGGCTGCTCGGTGAAAACATCGTCGTTCCAGAGCTCAAGGAATGCGGTGTCTTTGAACAGATTTCGAAAGCCAATGGCTTTACGATGATGCGCAGTCTGCTGCAGATGATCGTCGCTATGGGTTTGCCAGGCACCGTACTTTTATTCGATGAGGTCGATCGCAATCTTTCGGTCAGTGTCAAACGTTCCCACATTATTGGCGATAATTTGCGCCAGGTTATTGATCTTTGCGGTCGTCATCAATTGCCGCATACACTCTTTATGTATGCCGTCCCGCCGGAATTTATGCGCACAGTCGTGCCGGATTATCCCGCCCTCTACCAGCGGCTTAAATCGCCGGTGCCCCTCAGTGCACGCAGCCCACAGGCAGTGCTCATCGACCTTGAGAAGCTCGATTTACCGCCAGAAGAATTGATGACGGCCTTGGGCATTCGTCTCGTCAAGGTATTTGAAGATGCCCGCGATGTACCTCTCAACGAGGAACTTCAGGCCCGCAATGCTGCCGTTGTTGCAAAAGCCTGCGCAGATGTGTGTTTCGAAGTCAACCATCGCCGTATGTTTGTTAAAACCTGGGTCGATTTTCTCTTTGCTCAGCTCGCCGATGGCGAGAGTGAGATCACCGATGAACAGGCTCGCGAACTCCTCTGGAGCGGCCAGCAGACTTTGACAGAAACTGCCGAAGCCGAAGATGAATTCGACGATTTTTAAGCGGGAAAACCAATGGCTGATGATATCAATCTTCATGCAGCACTGACACTCGAGGCCATGCGTCTCGGGGTTGTTCCTGCGACCGATCTTGAGCAATTTACTGTCGGACGCGACATTGAACTCGACATTATCCATCAGGATTTGAATCTGTGCGAAAATGTCGGTGCACGACGTGCCTTTTTGGGTGATTATGGCCTCGGAAAATCCCATTTGCTTGAACTGATCGAACAGATAGCACTCAAGCGGAATTTTCTCGTCTCGAAGGTCACACTCGATCATGCGGATTACTCGCCATCGCAGCCAAAGCGCATTTACCATGCGATTATGCGCAACCTCATCTATCCCGATAGAAAGGAAATGCTCGAAGGGATTGCACCGCTGCTGGACAAGGCCGCCCAGGATGATGAAATCCTCAAAAAATATCTCGTAAAAATCGACAAAAAAATGGCCATTCCCAGAGCCGTGCGCGATCAGCTCAACCAAGGGCTGCACCTTTATCTTTCGCCGGCACTGGCCTATACGAGGGCACTCAATCACCCCGAAACCATCCGGCTTCCTGCTTATCTAGGCGATCCCAAACTATGGGCACCTCAGGCAAAACATCTGCTCATCGACTGGATCGAAGGACACCCAACGCGCTCCAACCAGGATATCAACGACGAACTCAATCTCATTCACGGACGTTTCCCCAAGATCTATTCGCTCCTCGATTATCGCCCATGGTCCAAGATCTACGGTTACATCCTCAATGGCATATCCCAACTTGCCAAAGATGTCGGTTATTCGGGGCTCGTCATCGTCATCGATGAAGCTGAGTTTTATTCACTCTTATCTGCCCAGAACCGCACTTTTGCAAAATCGCTCTTTCAGGCATGGTCACACGCTGTTTCTGCCGAAGACCAGGATGCACTCCCATGCAACGACGAAGATCTGCTCGTCGGCGGCTATGGCATTCAGCGCGAACTGCCTACACGCTATTCTGATACCCCGGGGCTTTATCTCGTCTTCGCCATGACGCCCAATTCCGACGGTCTGCGCGTCCTTCAGGAAGCGATGCCTCCGCAGTTCATTTGCTATCTCAATCAGCTGACTGCCCCCGATTATCTCAAAATGACCCAAAATGTCGTCGGTCTCTATCGACATGCCTATCCCAATGCCGATATTCCCGAAGGCATCACCGAACCTCTCTCGGACGTCGTCAACGCCCTCACACAACAGGGACAACTCGCAAACCCACGTCAAACCATGAAATTCTTAACTGAATTCCTCGATCTCGTGCGCTACGTCCCCGATGAGATCCCCAGCGTCATCGAGAATTTGATGTTCGATAATGAATTTTAGTTTTTTTACAAACGGATTTGTTCGCAGCTAACGCTGCTCACTC
>JAGACY010000203.1 GCA_017613855.1 Pseudomonadota bacterium | reverse complement strand
TTTGAAGCTTTCTTTGTCACTGTCAGCTTTGGCCGTGCGTTTGCCTTCTTCCTTTGACTTGCCCAAAGTCAGGATGCAGCCGGCGAGCAGGCAGATGATGGCAGCGATGAGCCCAACGACCGTCACATGGAATGCGGCTTTTGAGCGCCTCTGGGCGGCCTGTGCGGCCTTCTCGGCCTCCGCCAGTTTGGCAGCAGACTCGGGATCAACATTGTTCTTATCGAGTGCCGCCCGATATGGAGCCATGCCCAAAGAACGGTTAAAGCCAACGATATTTTGATCGTCGATCCAAATGGTCGGCGCGCCTTCAAATCCGGATTCCCTGATTTTGGCCAGCATATCATCGACGGCCTTGGACGAAGCCGGATCGGTCAGACAGGACTTAAATGAATCCTCATTGATGCTGCATTCGCGGGCATATTCGAGAAGTTTGCCGGGATCCTTGCTGGGTTCTTCAAACAGGCAGTCGGCATACTGTGTTTCTTTCTTTTGTTTTTCGGCGCAGTAATAGGCGACACAGGCCTCTTTCTGTTTGCCCAGTGGGATTGTCAAACGCGTAAAGTTAATGCGATCGCCGTATTCCTTCAAAAGGTCGGAGAGCTGCGGATGCAGCTGCCGGCAGTGCGGACAATCGAAACTCGAAATCTCGACGACATTGATTTTGTTGGGAAGATAAAAGGATTTGATGTACTCGGGAACGACGTTGGCAGGTTCAGCATTTTCGGCCGGATTGGCTGCAACTGCGGGGGCTGGTTCCTGCGGCTGAGGGCGCGTTCCGAGGGCAATGGGGCCGCATGCAATGAGCAGATAGAAGCAAATCCACAAAACCGGATGCAGTTTTGGCGGAGGAACTTCTTCCTCGTTTTTGTTTTTCATCAGCAGGACTGCGGGAATGACCATGAGCAGCGCAGAAGTATCGATGCCCATGCAGAGCCAGCAGAACGCATGAATTTCGAATGCCTGCACAATGACGAACAAAAATGCACCGACTGCACAGCAAATAATGGCGAGCGGAATCCAGAAAGTCGAAAGCGACCTGCCCAGGATTTTAAGTTTGGTTCGGGCACAGAAAAAACTCGACAAAAAGAAGAAAGAATAGGCAAGCAGACCGAGTGTCGGCAGGAAAATGCCGTATTTCTGTCCGAATTCCGACTGCGCTACGATCGAACACGATGCGCCTTCGGCACAAAATGTATTGTGAACGAAATAATAATCGACCGCCAGCATGGACGCAAAAACGAGCGCGCACAGCGATAAAATGCGAATGGCCGTATACAGCCATGAACGGGAAATATTGCTAACTGACATGAAAAAACCTTACAATTTGAACGTTCAATTGAAAGTGGCATTCCACTTTTCGGGGCACTTTTAACAAAATGCCGTTTTAATGTAAAATTGTGCTTTTAGCCTGAACGATTTTTCTATGCACAATTGTAACGATTTAACCGGGGGCAGCCCCGAATTATTCCTAATCCTCTCGGATATTGCCTGATGCCTCACAGAACATGCCCAAAGGTATTCGCCGCGTATGCCGCAGGCATAGCGGCGAGGCGAAAGCGTATTCGTACCGAAGGAACGAATAGCTGAAGCCCTCCAAAAGAAAAAGGCGCACAGATACCTACACCCGAATAACTCAACGAAAAAAATCTTTTTTGAATTCACCTGTTTTTATTGTGTGCAAAAAAAATCTATAATCAGATTTCGAAATCTGGCCAGTACGCCACCCAATGGAGATTCGATATGCAAAAACGACTCAATCTCTCACTCTCGCTGCTAGTCATTTTAGGACTTTATGGCTGCAACGAGGTCAGTGTCATCGATGAAACCTGCCATCTTGGCGAAAGGCAATGCATCGGCAGTACTATGTTTTATTGCCAAAATGGTGAATATGTCTCGCAGTATTGCTCCAATGGCTGCGATGTCCAGACGGGAGCCTGCATCAATGCAGGGCTCAAGTGCACAGTATCGACTTGTCCTGCCGGGCAAACCTGCAGTGAAATCACCGGAAATTGCATTTCGGGCGGTACCGATCCGGAATGCAGCGACACGGTCTCATGTCCGGCGCCATTTATCTGCCAAAACGGGGTATGCGTCAGCAGCGGCAATATCCCCGAATGCAGCAACGATGTTCCATGCCGTGCACCTTTTACCTGCGAAAACGGCGTCTGCGTCAACCACGGAGAGGCCCCCGAATGCAGCGACAGTGATGCACCCTATTGTGCCGGCAATACCCGGGTGACATGTCAGGGTGGCAAGCTTCAGCGCGAAGAATGCCAAACGGGATTTCATTGCGAAGCCGCAGGCTGCATCAAAGATGAGACGCCAGGCCCCGACCCGGAAGACAAGGACGAATGCGATCCCGCTGATTATCCCATCTGCGATGCCAAAGGCAACCGCCTCACCTGCGTCAGTGGTAAAATCGTGAGCAAAGGCTGCGCCCAAGGGCTGCACTGTGACAGTGGAGAATGCATCGAAGATGAGCCCCCCGAACCAGAGTGCGACGAAGCCGATTACCCCAAATGTGTAGGGAATGCACGCCAGGAATGCATCGAAGGCGCGATCCACAGTATTACATGCAAATCCGGATGTGATGCGGATCTTGGGATATGCAATGAAGACAAACCCGAATGCGATGAAGCCGATTACCCGCAATGCGACGGTGAGGCCACGCGTCTGACCTGTGAAGGCGGCAAAATCAAGAAAGCTTCCTGCGGCAATCTCAAGATGTGTTCCGAAGGCGCCTGCATCGACCGCCCCTGCGAACCCGAAACCACGACATGCCAAAGCGGCATGCTCGCAACTTGCGACGAAAACCAGAAATGGCAGCTCAAATCCTGTGGTATCGGGCAAATCTGTCTGGCAGGTGAATGCGTCGAACATGGTACTGCCCCCGAAGTCAAAACCTGCGAGCAACCGCTTGCCATTTCAGGTGACCAGGCCTGCGAAAAAACAGGCTCGGGCAGCAAACTGGTGCTGCGCGGTGATATTCTCGGATTTGACCAAACGCTCGAAGGCGGAAGTATCGTCATCGAGGGCAACAAAATTACTTATGTCGGCTGTGACCCCAACATGGACAAAGCTACCGTCATCACCTGTCCGGATTCGGTCATCAGCCCGGCATTTATCAATGGTCACGAGCATATTACATTTTCGAACGGCGTCCCGGCTAAATGGGGGGATGAACGTTTTGACCACCGGCATGACTGGCGCAAAGGCAAAAACGGACACAAGAAAGACCCCGGCGATACAACGAGTGCAAACAACGGCAATTCCGTCGTCGAGATGCGCGCACTGCTTTCGGGTACGACTTCGATTTTCGGATCGGGATCGGCTCCGGGACTGGCGCGAAACCTCGATATCAAATCCTCGACGATTGGCGGCATTACCTCCATTTACCAGACATTCCCGCTGGGCGATGGTGATGGCAAAACCTACGATTCGGGATGCAGTTACAATTACCACAGTTCCGTCACTGCATTTGACGATTCGTGTCCTTACGGGCCGCACATTGCAGAAGGCATCAACCAGGCAGCCCTCAATGAAATGCGCTGTTTAAGCGGAGAAGGCGACAAAGCACGTGATATCTTCAAACCGAATGTGGCCGTCATTCATGGCATCGCCATCACCACGGATCTCATCAAGAAAATGGCCGACCAGGGACTAAAATTGATATGGTCGCCACGCACCAATATTTCGCTCTATGGCGACACGGCACAAGCGCCCCTCTATCACCGCATGGGTGTGACACTTGGACTTGGAACAGACTGGCTCTACTCGGGATCGGCCAATATGCTTCGCGAGCTGCAATGCGTCGACTATCTCAACCAGAACCATTACAGCCGCTATTTCAGCGATTATGAACTATGGCTCATGCCCACCTGGAACAATGCCGTGGCCTTTGGCGTTGAAAAATATCTGGGCAAACTCGAAGTCGGTTTTGTTGCCGACATAGCCATCTTTAGGAAAACCGCAACCAAAACAGGATACCGTGCAGTTATCGAAGCCAATAATGTGGATCTGCTTTTCCTGACGATGAACGGCACACCCATTTATGGCGACGCCAATCTCATGGCAAGTGGCAGCGAATTCGAGATGTGCGGAGAAGCGAAGAAATTTGACTTGAAAGCGACGGGAGCCAAAAAAGAAATCACAGATATGTCGGTCCTCGAAGCTGCCGCCAAATATCCGATGTATTTCTGCGACCTTCCCGAAGACGAACCAACCTGCGTCCCGCAGCGCACGCGCACGGTCGACACCGAAACCCAGCAAACGACGATGTATACAGGCGATTATACAGCTGCCGACGATGCTGACGGCGACGGCATTGCAGATGATGTCGACAACTGCCCGACGATCTTCAATCCGATACGCCCCATGGAGCTCGATCGCAAGCAGACCGATACAGACGACGATGGCTGGGGCGACATCTGCGATCCTTATCCATTGTGTGCCGCAAACGACGCCACTTGTGACGATGACACGCCGCCGACCGAAAAAGACACCGATAAAGATGGCATTAAGGACGCAGTAGACAACTGCCCAACAAAAGCCAATCCCGATCAGGCCGATGCCGATGGCGACGGCAAAGGCGACATCTGCGATGCCTGCCCCAACGACGCCAATCCCGGCGATGCCGCTTGTCCGGGCGTCACATCGTACAGCGTCGACTTCTCGTGTCCCAACGACGAATGCGAGCATACGGGGTCCGGCTATAAATCCGACTATATCGAGACCTTTGGCGATGTAACATTTACGGCTAGGGGTAATGTCAATACGGCGCAAATCGGCCAGGAAACCAAGTACCCTGGCCTCAGCATGACCGGTAATAAATCGAATCCATCGAGCATCACCGTAACCGGCATCGACGGCCTTGCCGAGCTGACCATTACTTACGTTTCGTACAATCCGACACCTTCGACCGACGCCATTCTCAACATCACGGCCGGAACACATACCGATCAAATCAAACACAGCTACGATGCCACCGCAGTCCAGGAACTTAGCAAAACCCTGGTTTATGATGACAAAACGATTACGAGCTTTACGATTGCCCCCGAACAGGGTTCAGGAAACGACGCCCATCGCATCCACATCACCAGTGTTTCGTGGACAATTCCGGAGTAATTATTTAGACTTTTTGCGAGATTTTTTTATAATCACAGCCTATCCGCCAATGGCGGATACGGCCTGTGTGTTCGGCTCTTTCCGGCTTCGCCGGATACGACCTCACAAAGGCGCTTTTTGCTTTGCAAATACGCGCCTTTTCTTTTGGATACATCAAAACGACACGTATATTCACATTAACCACCGAAACAGCTACCTTAAAGATGTTCCCGGAAGCGTAGCTTCCCGGCAAAACAACAATCCCCTTTGCGAACAACATTCTACGATTACATTTCATTGGCCTGTCTCATCATCGGCGGCTTATTGTTCGTCACCGGTGTCTGGATGGCACTCCACGAAGAATGGATAAAAACCGCTATTTTTGCGGTCTTTGGCCTGCTTGTGTGGCATCTCAGCACATTGTTTGCTCGCTATGCCATCGCTGCTTCGGGAAGGCAGAAATAATGCGTAATGCGCAATGCGCAATTAGCAATGCGCAATTAGCAATTAGAGTATTCTCAAATAAACGTCACGCCCCGGAGGGGCGTATCATTCGTAGCCAATAGCCGTGGGTGAGCGAAGCGTAACCCACGGTCCTTTAGTTTTGCACACCAATTGCGCATTGCGCATTGCGAATTGCGAATTAAAATCCAATTCCGCATTCCGCATTCCGCATTCCGAATTAATCAGAGTCACACTTTAGTTTTGCCCCCCATTGCGCATTGCGCATTGCGCATTGCGAATTAAAAAAATGCGGTATTGCCCTTTTTTACTACTACTACTCATACTCACTTCAGGCTGTTCTCCGGAGAATTCGGCAGACAAAGCCTCATCATCGCAGAAACAGTATCAGATGGGCGTTCTGCCAGCTCAAAGTCAGGAGCTCATCGACCAGGAATGGTCTATCTATCGCCAACATCATCCGGAACTCACCGAAGAAGAAGCGCAGCATCAATTTGATATCATCCAAACCATGAGTGCTGAGCATTACGACGCCTATACCGCCGCGTGGGCAGAGCGCCGTGCACTTGCCAATGCCTGGTTAAAAGTCGAAATCGAAGATGTCTTTCATCCCAATACCGTGAGTCAGGAAATGATTCAGGCCGCCATCGATGCCTATGCGTTTAAAAGCGGCCACCCGGCATTGGTAACAGCCTCCCATATTCTCATCAAACCGGATGAGAGTACGACGCCCGAAATGAGAAAAGCTGCGCTCGAAGCCGTTCGCACAGAATTGCTTAAGGATGGCGATTTGAGCGATGATGCGCTCAGAAGGCAAGCACAACGCCTCATTCGTGCAGGCTATAAAACCGATATGAACGCCGATCTGACTTTTCCAAGGCGTGCCATGACCTCCTTTCTTGGCGAACAACTTTCCTCTCGGCCTGTCGTCGAACCCTTGGCCGATGCTTCATTTAAACTCTCCGAATCCAATCCTCTTAGCCCTGTAACGGAGTCCGAGTTTGGCTATCACCTCATTCTTTTTAAAAGCCGAACAGAAGAGAAAAAAGCCGATATCACGCGGGATGCGGATTTTATACGTGAAAGTACCGTAAAACAGGGAAGAAAGCTGGCCACACGCCAAAAAATTGACGAACTCATGCAATCCAACGATATTCGTGTCAATGAAG
>JAGACY010000026.1 GCA_017613855.1 Pseudomonadota bacterium | reverse complement strand
GAGAACTTGTTGGTAAATGTGCATTGGTTCCCGCATTAAATCACGCGTATGCATATGCATCCTTTTTGATACGCATTACTCCTAGTAACTTGGTATTGCCCAAATACTTAGAAACATACCTGAACTCCTCAAACGCTCGTTCTCAAATGTTCTCAAAAGCAAAATCATCAGCAGGCATTAATAACATTAACACAAGAGAATTAGGATCAATAACGATAAATTTACCCACACTGGATGAACAAATTAGAATCGTAGATATTATACGAAAACTTATTAAAACCGAACAGCGCGCCCGTGACCTTGCCGAATCGGTGCTCACCCAAATCGACGTGATGAAGAAAGCCATACTCGCCCGTGCATTTCGCGGCGAGCTGGGCACGAACGACCCGAGCGAAGCGGCGTGCAAGTTGTAGTGGGGGCCAATGGTCATCTAACAACCACTTGTGATAGCATTTTTCTCATGCCCCTTGACTTAACCAAAAACATCAGCGGGACCACCGCCTAAGATAAATACGCTGAACTTGGAGCCCAACCATGACCATTGACGAACGTATTCGCGGAGAATAGTAATAAGGATTACGATGCTCTGAACAGATCAATTCAGAGTGACGATTCCGTTTATATAGGAGCATGCTTTTTGAAAAAATATAACACGTTGGAGATTGTCGGTAAATTGGGATGCTGGCTGTCAGTCGTCAGAACATCCCGCAGAAAAGCAATTGTAGTCAACAGTTTCAGGAGGAAAAATAATGAATATCAATGACTGTGTGATTCGTTTAGAAAAAAAAGAAGAATACAGAGAAGTTGAAAATCTGGTTAGAGAGTCATTTTGGAATATCTATCGTCCGGGATGTTATGAGCATTATGTGATTCATGTGCTCAGAGATGACCCGGCGTTTGTCAAATCACTCGACTTTGTCATGGAGCTGGATGGTCAACTGATTGGACAGAATATGTTCATGAAGACGATTATCAAGGCGGATGATGGCAGAAATATCGATGTTTTAACCATGTGACCAATAGGCATTAAGCCGTCATTAAAACGCAAGGGATATGGAAAGCATTTGCTGGATTATTCTTTGCAAAAGGCTGCCGAACTTGGTTTTGGTGCTGTTTTGTTCGAGGGCAATATCGGATTTTATGGCAAAAGCGGATTCAGATATGCGAGTGAATTTGGCATAAGATATCATGATTTACCCGAAGATGCGGATGCATCTTTTTTTCTGTGCAAAGAACTCATTCCAGGATACCTTGAAGGCATTACAGGCGTGTATTTCACACCGTCAAGCTATTACGTCGAGGAAGCCGATGTGGAAAGATTTGATAAGGCTTTTCCACCCAAAGAAAAGCTAAAGCTTCCCGGACAGATTTTCTAACAAAAAACCATTATAATTTGGGGTGACTGCTTCAGTTGTCCCCGTTTGGAGCGAAACGCCCCGGCGTATCGCTTGCGATAGCCGGGCGCAGAGGCGCGTATGCCCGCAGGGCATAGCGCCGAACGCCGTGCGTAACGAGCGTAGGGGCGTGCGGCCCGCACGTCTCACGGCGAGTTAGCACGGCCGCTGCAAAGCGAGCATCCAAATATTATCAGTTCCAGTTGCAGATGGATTTGCAGTTCTGGCAGCTGTCAGCAGTGCAGTAAGCGGTGGTATTGGCTGGGAAACACGAATTGCTCGTTGCACACATACCACCAGATGGGCAGGTCGATTCCTCGACTTTACCTTTTCGGCATGTCAGACTCGTTCTATCTGAACAATAGGAGAAGCTATAGTAACACTCGCCACATTTTATGCCGTCCTCCTGGCAAGCCGAGACGCGGTATTCACGGTCAGTTGAGTGGCCGTTGCTATCATAACCAATGACTGTGACGATGTCCTTCGTGCCAAGTCTGTAGGTGGGGTATTGATCTCTTTTCAAATGACCATAAAAACAGTTTTCGGGATCATCCAAATCCAGCTTTTCCCATTTGCCGTTGATGCATTTGGAGCGCATGCCCGTGATGAATCCCTTAGGAATGGTGAACTTTTCACCATAATAGTCGAAGTAGGTCGTATCTTCGGGTACGTTGCCATCCTCGCATTTGAAAGCGCCTTCCTGACATTCGCCGCAAATGGGTTCATCGATATGCGTGCAGGGTTTGTCTTCGTCATTGCAATCGGCAAGCGCAAGGCAGGAAACATCCCCGCATGTCTTTACCTTGACCCACGCGCCCTCGCGGCAGGTATAGATGACGCCTTTTCCACTATCGTCATTCTCGCACTTGGTTTCGTAGTTGCGGCATTCACCGCATTTTTCACTGCCTGCACAGGACGCATTCTCTTTGCATACGCTATTGTCGCAGTTCTCAATATCCTTACACTGGCCAATTCCCTTGTCATTGTTCTTACAAGCAGGTTCGGTGGGCGAAGAACATTTTGAACAGTCGTTGGGGCATTCTTCACAGGATTTAATGCCTTCACACTTAGGGCACATAGAAGTGCCCGTGCCATTGTTCGGGCAGTCTGCGCAAATGTCCGGGCCAGTCCCCGAACCGGAGCCGCATTTCCCATTGGCATCACACCACTTGGCTTCGGCGCATTTTTCACCGCTGCAAACGCACGCATCCCCATCCAAAGTACCGCCGGTTCCCTCGCAAAGACTCGAAACTATCCCGGGATTAGACGGTGCCGAATCCTCATCACAAGCCATTATTCCAATACATGCGCCCAAAAGCGCTATCATCATATATTTTTTCATACAAATCTTCTCTGCGATTCCGACATGGATAATCGTTATTGAACTTTAAGGAGCGTGCTTTTTGGGGCATATCGAACCTTTTTGAAGTTTGAGGCAGATTCCCAAAAAGACTTATAAAGTATAGCTTCATCATTGGGATTTGGCAATGCCCTTGACCCGCGCGACATCGACGAACGCCTGATTACAACCTGCCTGCCGATGTTATGTGCCATGTGAATGCGTATGCTATTGGTGGCGCGGCTATCGGCTGTGCCGATACGCCATGCGAGACGTGTCACGACACGTCTCTACTCGCTTGGGGCGACCACACGGGGTCGCCCCTACGCTCGCTGACGCCCGCTATTCCGTTGGAATACGCGGGCGGTTTTGGTATGATGTACCCCCAGGGAGAGCGGCCACCAAGATGGCTTTTCTCAGACAATTTCACCCCATAAAAAGAGGTGACGAGGTGAAAGGGATCGAGATTCTTTCTAATGCAAATGCCATTTTACCATTTCTCAGGAGATACTAACGATGGGAACTGTTAAAAGATTTTTCAATGCTTTAGGGACACAAATCTCAGACAGGATGTCACATCAGAATGCTGAAACCGACGATTATTACATCACATTATATGATTACGAAGAACAAAAAGAGCAAATTTATGAACTTATTAAAGAATCCATTGCGCGCAACGACCCAGCGATTGCTCAGGATGTAATCGTCAAATACAGAGAAGTCGCAGAGTATGACCAAACATTCATTAATCTTATAAATCAGTGGAAATGTGTTTTCCCCATCCAGTCATCGACATACGCAGTGACACAAACAGCAGAAACTGCATTGGCAAACAGTGTTCATTCCAACAGTCTTCAAGCATCACCAGATAATGTATTTAAAATCATCGCGCTGAAAAAACAATTCGAACAGAACAAAGGACAGATACTCAATGATTTGTTCGACTCTTTTCAAAACAACAATTTTCACAAAGCAGCAGGCATTATTGAGAAGTATTTCCCTGTTGCCCGAAAAGACGCAGATTTCTTTGATGTAATTAAATATATTGAGCATGAGTTAAAATGTAAAAACATAAAACAACTTGAAACAGTCTTAAACACAGTCCCAGAAAACGATGTGGCTTCAAGAATGCCGATTATTCACAGTATTTTAAAAATTGACCAAAATGCTGACAATTATAAGTCAGAGCTCCTTCGTTGTGAAAAAATGATGGGGATGCATGATTCAAATTCGAATTTTGATGATCAAATGGATGTAGATGGGGTTACAGCTAATCAACTACCAACAACGATGCCGTTTAAGAAAAATGCGCTTATTGAAATTAAAGATGAAAGCGTCTTATCACGCATCAAGGACTTAATTCCCAAGATCGCCAAATCGAATAAGAGTCCCTCCAACCCGCCTAATCCCTTTACCAAAGGACAACATCAATTATGTTTGGTAAAGAGTAAAGACGCATTGGCAGAAGTGAAGGGAAAACCGGGGGTATTAAGAGGCTTTTCCAAGGATGCGCAGGGAAAGATTAATGGTCATGCGGAAATCGTCCCAGTCGATCCGAGAACAATCGCTGCAAATACTGGCAGTCTTGCCATTGTTAATTCAGCAATGATTGCAATGTCTGTTGGCATGGTTGCAATTGTCGTAGTTGGTGCTTATTTTATGAATAAAATCAGTCATCAGATTTCTGATATCAGCTATCAGATTATCCGTCATCTGTTTTCGGATTCCTAATGCCCGTCTCCTGAGACCCGATTCCCGTTTCCCACTATCTG
>JAGACY010000202.1 GCA_017613855.1 Pseudomonadota bacterium | reverse complement strand
GGCTTTTCTGGAACGAGCGTGACTTCATAGGAGCCGACCGATGTGTCAACGACAACTGTTTCCGTTGAACCTTGTTCACCCAGGCTTGATTCTTCAACTCCCACTTCAATCGTGTAGGTTGCTATGCCTGTGGATTCGTCAACTTCTGGTTCTACCGTTACGACATTCGAAATTGTGTCATCCTCCGCATCTGTTATCGTATAGCTGATAGGACCATAGTTTTCTTCGGTTATAATTTCGACGTTGGTTGTGTTAGCACCTTTTTGCACAAAGGTTTCTGAGGGAAAAGCGTGTACTCTTGCGCCTGGAATTTTCTCGACGACATTTGAACTCTGCGCTTCTTTTAAATCGTCGTCAAGGTTGCGGAGCAGGCTTTGTGACGCATTGGCTACCATACAACGACCGTGGCTACTGCAGGTGCCTTTGGCGCACGGGATTGTGTCGCTGCATTCAAGCGTGCATGAACCATGGAAACAGAACATACCGTTCATACAGTCGCTGTCGAGTGCACATCCGGCACGCGAATTCATTGCAAAACTGCGGGTAACCTCGTTATGCGGTTTGTTCGATAAGAAAACAAACGATTGATCGTTTGTTTTTAATGTGTCATTCTCATCATTGCATCCAAATGCGGCAAATGCGGTTAGCGCGCATATACAAAAAAGCGACTTTGCCGATATTCGGCTGTTCTTCGAAACAGAAATTGCGGTGGAGGCAGCGTTAACCTGTGGCTTTACTCCCTCTTGCTTTTTAGACATATCCGTAAATGACATAACGACCTCCTGAATCGGATTAGCAATTTGGTTTGATTTTTTACTTCTCAAATGAGAAGACGCACCTTTACTTTTTTAGCACATTAGAGAGCAAAAATAAATAATAATATGCAGTATAATACCGTTCGAACGTTGATACTCAGGCAATTATTGAAAGCCATAGACATTCAATCAAAGATTCATTTTTTCAAAACCGTCAAGGTGTGTATTTCTCTAATGGCTGAACAAACACAAAAAAAACGCGGCGTATCCCGTAGGGATAGCCGCGTTGGCGAGCCGTATGCGCCGGTGGCGCAAAGGCGAGCGGAGACGCGCAGTGTGCGCGTTCCGGTAAATTAAAATGCAGTGGTTTTGATGAACTTGAGTCTGCTGGCTTTTCCAGCTGTACCACTCGTACTGGTGAAGCCACCGATTCCAATCATGCCGCCGGTGGAAATCCAGCCGGATGCCATATCCACACCACTTCTTGTGCTTGCTACCCATGAGCCAGGCTGGCCTGCGGTTCCGTTCGTTCCGTTGTATCCTGTTTTGACAGTAGCATATTTGCTTGGGCTTTCTAAGAAATCAGATTGGAGTAAAAAACCGCAGTTTTGGGCATTTATCAGACCGTCGAATTCATCGGTTGGTCTGTTGCAGACGAAGACGTAGCCGTAGGCTTCGCCAGCGAGGCCGGCAGCGCCGCCGCCACCGCCGCCACCAGCTGCACCAGCACCACCGCAAGTGGCTTTAAAGCAGTGATTATCCAGACCGCCGGGGCTCATTTCAACTGCATCACCATAGGCTTCGCCTCCCATACCACCGGCGACACCCGCTTGTCCATTATGGCCAGCGCCGCCACTTTTGCCGGTCGATATTACTTTTGTGTTATAGAATGTGATGTTGCTATCCTCGCCTGTTTTGGGTGGAATCAGGAGCATGCCGATTGCGGAGCCGCCGGTGCCACCAGCTTTTCCGCCGTAGCCGCCGCATCCGCCGGCACCGCCGCTGGCTGCAAATCCCCAGGTATCGTCAGTAGGACCACGGTCGTAGCAATGATAGATGCCACCACCACCACCGCCACCGCCGGATTGACCATATTTTCCGTCGGCTGAGGTCGTGCAGTCGTCAGCATAATACCATTCCAGACGCCATGTATTGGGATTAATTCCATATTTTTGACATTGCGTTTTGATATAAATATTGTCTGCAGCAATATTAAAGTCGAGCTTAAGCGTACTGTTATCGCCACCGGCACCGCCAGCACCAAGATAACCGATTGATCCATAAAACTGGTCTAAGGAAACACTGCTATCACTGTTACATCCTTCATTCTTGTTTGCAGTCAGTTTGGCACCAGGACCACCGTTAACACCACCGCCGTCTTGCCCCCATCCAGTTTGTACCAAGCCATCACAATGATCTTTACAGCAATCTCCAGCGCCACAACCACCAAAAGGAGTGTCGCCACTGGGACATATAAATTTCCAGTAGCTGGTATATAGATTCCATGAGAATGATTCAGCGTGGAAGAAGGTTTGTAGACAGGCATTTGCTTCGTAATTTGCTTTATAAATGAGGGGATTTCCATCTCTGATCAAGTGGTGATGGCCTTGGACGCCATCTCGGGCATTATGTTCCGGCCAGTTCCAGTTTTCATTAGACGCAAAAGTTTGCTGGACTGTGAGTGCATTCGGCGCGTCAATCGTGAATTGAGTATTGTAAAAGGTCAGATCCCGGCATCCATTTTTTCCACAGTTGACGCCGATAAATGTTGTACCAGTCTCGTTGCTTACCTTACTATTGCCTGCTTTCATTGTGAAATTGAAGAATTCAAAACGAACAGACAGCGGTGCACTAACGGACTTCGGCACATCACTGTTACCCAATGGCTCAATGAGGGAATATTTGTGCAGCTTGAGCGATTGATCACTATTGATTGCAGCATCGTTTAGCATATAGTTATAGGGAGACATTACAGCGTTTTCAGGATTGAACGACCACTTATCTCTGGTGCGGACAAAACCACCATAAACTCTGATGGTTTCTTTGGGCGGATAAACTTCGCCGGGTAAGAGATAATCGTTGGCTTTGTATGTTCTGCTATTCTTAATTGCATCCTGGTAATTACTAATATGTTGTGCATGTGAGATAGCAGCATTGAGGTTAGGTTTATAAGTGTTGCTGAGCGTTGGAACCCTGATGTTTGTTTTTCCCCATTTGGCTTCATCATCTTGTAGTGTTGAAACAGATCTGCTGACGAGAATGTCTTTATAGAAAGGCGCATTATCGATAGTGGCATATGCTTTTTCAAAGGCTCTGTTCAAACTGTCAACCGGAGCGTCGTGTGTACCTTCATTGCCGTCTTCGCCTGTGAACAATCCGCCATCCTCGTATTTTTCGACATAAATGGCTTTCAAAATATCCCAATCTTCGCCATCGCAGTTGGAATCAATGTTGTCTCCCAAAAAATCGTACTCGCGAGGTTGATACAGCTGCTGGCAGACTATATTTCCATTTATACAAATGCCGGCACCGATAGTACAAATACCCTGGCTTTGTGTGAAATTACACGATCTATAATAGATACTGTTTGTATCACTGCAGTCGTTGATTGTACACGGTTCAAACGCGAAGTCTTCGTCGATGAGGCCATTACAATTATCGTCGATACCGTTACAATTATCATCAAGGGCCGTGACACTGGCGTTGCAAATCATCGCATAGGAGGTTCCGAGGTCGCTTGCCGTAGCCATGCATGCAATTTGTCCATCATCGTGACAGGTCGTGCCTTCAGCTGTGAACAATGTACATGTATCGTTCAGTTTATAGGTGTTGCTATCAGTGCTTTGAGCTGCAACATATTTGTTGTTTTCGAGTTTAAGTAAAACACCGCTGCCGTCAGCGGTTTGATCGTTGCAATCGTTATCAATACCGTCGCATAATTCAGGATTGCCCGGGAAGCGTAATGCATTATTATCATCGCAATCATCAATTACCGACGAATAATGTTCTTTAGTTAGTACAACTCGTTCCCAATAATCCTTTGGGTTTGCATCTGTATTGGGGAGGGCGTAACAAACTTTGTCTTCGCTGTTTTCGGTCGATTTGCAGCAGAAATGCGTATAAAAGTTATCGATAATGCCGTGATCATCGTTGTCTGCATCCATAGAATACAGAACAGCGTCTGCAGTTGGGATTGGATTACCGTTGCTGTCGGTGTCGTAGAGTTTTGTTTCGCAACCGTTGGATACATCATTGTCGCAATCAGCATATCCGGGTGCACAATAGTCGTTGCAGCTAAATATATAGGTTTCGGCGATGGTTTCTGGAGTTGAATCGTCCAGTTGTCTATCGTTGTTATTCAGTTCGCATACACGCGAGATATTACCGGCATTATCAGCGACTTTGCAGGGGTTATTGCAGGTCTCGCAGTTCTCGGGAGAACCTATCTGTTCCAGAAGATCAATTTTTCCATTGCAGTTATCGTCTGTATATTCTGTTTTACAGCTGTTGGGGTCGAGTTGTTTATTATAATAAATCTGGTTGTCGAAATCGTTGCAGTCAAAGCCAGATTTTTCGCAAGCGCCATAGCCCTGACCATCGTTGTCGTAATCGATACACGAATCACATGTTCCCGTATTGGGAAGACAGAACTGTGATTCCATGTTGTCAGGAGTGCGGCACTGGAACGAGAACGGGCATTGTGTTGTGCTGGAGCATGGTTGCAGGCACATGCCCTGGATACAGGATTCGTCGCCTGAGCAATCTTCTATTGAACTACAATGATTGCAAAAAGATTTGGAAAAGACTTTTTCTTTGGGATCGTTTGGACGACATATCGAAGCATATGGTGCTATTTCCATCTCACTAATGTTGAGATCTTTGTGGAATGGCAATGATAAGTCCTGACCATACATATCTTTTGGGGGATAGGGTGAGTCACCGATTGCGATAATCTGACACGAAAACTTATTCAAATCGGATGATATAGAATCACAAACCGTCTGATCTCGTGTGCAATCTGCGGAGCAGACACCCATGCCCTGTTCAATGCGTGGGTCAAGCTGGGACAACGCGATGGTTTCGACATTTATAATTCCACGCTGGGCAATCGACATGACTCGTGAAGTTGAAACATCAAATACGCAGACACCGTGTGCACATTCAGAATTCGAATGACATGTTTTCCAAAGCAGTCCATCGACGGGTTCAATAATGACTTCACAAGAACCTTCTACACATTGTGAACCAACATTACATGCTTCGAATGTGTTATTGTTGTTACAGCGATACCTTAAATCCTCGCTGCATGTACCAACTTCGCATTCACCGCCGTTGATTTCGCATTTACCGTCTATACATGTTTCAAGCGAACCGCAGGGGACCCACGATCCTCCCTGGCATTCGTGTGTTCCATCTTCGTCACAGGTTTGATCGTTACATTCTGGGGCCAGACCTTTGAGGCATCGGCCCAGATGACATCCATAGCCGGGATCGCAAGGAGCCCAGTGTCCGGTTGAATCGCAGTAGTTTAAAAGATCTTTGCATTGTATGCCGTAGCATGCGGTGGGATCGATGGGTTTGCATGTGCCTCCAACACATTCATGGGTTTGAGAATCGCATGGCGGATAGCAATCGTTGATACCGATACACTTGGCATTTACGCACTTTTCAGTTGTTTCGTCACATTTGGGTGTACAGTCATTTTTGTCGTAGCACGAAGCCTGGTAACACTTCTGGGTGTTTTCGTCACAGGGGGGCGTACATTCGTCTTTATTATAGCATTCACCCTGATAGAATTTTTGATTGCTGGCGCAGGCTATCGAAGTCATGGTCGTATCATC
>JAGACY010000201.1 GCA_017613855.1 Pseudomonadota bacterium | reverse complement strand
AACTTGGAACATTTAAGCTCGGTGCTTTTTACAACGCGATTCAAAACAATGTTCATGTTGTCCCCATGGTGATTCGCGGTACTTATGAGGCAATGCCCAAAACGACGCTCAAAATAAAACCAGGAAAGTGTTCCCTTGAATTGCTTTCTCCTGTAGAATTACCCGATGTTTCCATGGGTGATGAGACAACACGCGCGAAATGGCTTGCGGAGCAGGTCCGCAATGCGATGATAAAAGCCTTGGAAAAATAAGCTCAGGATAGCGCCAGCAGCGTATCAAGGATGATACTTTTGAATCTTTGAGTATTGATGAGATGCATGGTGGATGTGTCTCTATTCCTGTCTCTTTATATCGGAGAAAACTCATGCAGAAGAGAATCTTGGTTCTGGCGGCAGTGTCTTTGCTTTTAGGTGCCAATGGATGTACAGATTCGTCGGACTTAACTGAACCCGAGAATTTAAATACCTGTGATGTGGCTACCTTTACGCCGACATGCTATGACATTTATCAAGCGGTAGTATGTGAACAGGGATATAAGACCGTTCAGCCCTGTGAAGCAGGATGCAATTTCTCGACAGGAAAGTGCAATTCGGGAATTGTTGCACAGACCTGTAATGATAGCATGGGCTATCCGAGGTGTGAGAATGGTCTCGTCGCAGAGTGCATTGCTGGTCAGGTGATGTATCGCCAGTGTGATGCCGGATGGACGTGTCAGGCGGGGGGATGCCAGCAGAATAGTTTGATTGTTCCCACTTGTACTCAGGACAGCGACTGTCTTGCGAATGAAGTTTGCAACGCCGGTATTTGTCAGTCGATGGGCACACCGGCACGCGTTTGTACTCAGGACAGTGACTGCCTTGCGAATGAAATTTGCAACGCCGGTACTTGTCAGCCAAAGAGCATCACGCCTGAGTGCAGCATAGACAGCGACTGCCTTGCGAATGAAGTTTGCAATGATGGTACGTGCGAACCCGCAGGTATCACCCCCGAGTGCAGCATAGACAGCGACTGTCGTGCAGATGAGGTATGCAATGCGGGTACGTGCGAACCCGCAGGCACTACGCCCGAGTGCAGCATAGACAGCGACTGCCGTGCAGATGAGGTATGCAATGCGGGTACGTGCGAACCTGCAGGCACCACGCCCGAGTGCAGCATAGACAGCGACTGCCGTGCGGATGAGGTTTGCAATGATGGTACATGCGAACCCGCAGGCACCACGCCCGAGTGCACTAAAGACAGCGACTGCAAAACGAATGAGGTTTGCAATGATGGTACGTGCGAACCCGCAGGCACCACGCCCGAGTGCACTAAAGACAGCGACTGCAAACAGAATCAGCAATGCAAATCCGGGAAGTGCGAAGATAAACCAGTCACCCCAACCAAATGCACCAGGGACAGCGATTGCCTGACGGGCTATACTTGCGATGTATCTACGGGACAATGCGAAAAATCGACTTCCGAAACTGTCACAACGGTCAAGTGCGAAACCTTAAGCATTTCTGCATCGACCACATGTGAGAAGAAGGGGTCCGGAACGACAATCGTGCTCAAGGGCGATGTGCTTGCGCTCGATAAAATCTACGAAGGCGGCATGGTTGTCGTTCAAAACGGCAAAATTCAGTTTGCTGGCTGTGCAGCCGATAATACCATCGATGTATCGTCAGCCACGGTGATTACCTGTCCCGATTCGGTTATCAGCCCGGGATTGATCAATTCCCATGACCACATTACTTATGACAACCAGGGCCCGGACAGCTGGGCCGATGAGCGCTTTGATCACCGCCATGACTGGCGCAAAAATAAGAACGGCCATACCAATCACAATGCAAAGAGCACGTCGACACACGAAGTGGGCGAACTGCGCCAGCTGCTGCACGGCACGACGGGAATCTTTGGCAGCGGCAATGCAACCGGCATTGTGACGAGCATCGATAAAGAAGGCAAAGGCGGCCTCAAGAGCGGCTATCAGACATTCCCATTGGGCGATGGCAGCAGTGGCGCCACTTATGACAGTGGGTGCACCAAGTATAATTATAATACATCCAATGGTTACTTTGGCCCTCATATCGGTGAAGGCATCAACCAGGGAGCGCTCAATGAACTGCGCTGTCTGAGCGGCGAAGGGACGGGTGCCAGGGATATCTTTAATTCAAAACTGGCGATCATTCACGGTGTTGCCGCAACCCTCGATATCATTTCCCTCATGGCCGAGCGAGGATCGAAGCTGATTTGGTCGCCGCGATCCAATATTTCTCTGTATGGCGATACGGCTCAGGTGCCGCTCTATGCAACCATGGGCGTGAGTATTTCTTTGGGGACAGACTGGGTCCCATCCGGGTCCATCAGCATTCTGCGAGAGCTCAAATGCGCAGATTTCCTCAATGATTACTATTACAGCAAATATTTTAATGATTACGATCTTTGGCGCATGGTCACCTATAATGCGGCACTCGCTTTTGGCCTCGAATCGGTCGTCGGCAAACTTGCCAAGGGACAAATCGCCGATATCGCCATGTTCAAGAAAACATCGGCCAAGACCGCTTACAGAGCGGTGATCGACGCTGACAGCCCCGATGTTTTGCTCGTCATGAACGAAGGCAAGATCGTCTATGGCGATGCCAATGTCGTGAGCTCTACCAATGGCTGCGAAACCATCGATGTCTGCGGTGTATCGAAGAAGATCTGTACCAAGGATACCGGTTCTTCGATGACTTACAGCTCCATTAAGGCTGCTGCCAAATATGATTTGTTCTTCTGCGGTACGCCCGACAAAGAGCCGACCTGCATTCCGATGCGTCCGCGTGAGCAGGACACGACGGTTCAGCATACTTCGCAATATGGTGTTCAGAGCTATAAGAATAATGCCTATTATTCGGATCCTAACGATATGGATGGCGATGGTGTTGATAACGATGTCGATAACTGCCCGACGATGTTCAACCCGATTCGTCCACTTGAAACTGATCGCAAACAGTCCGACTTCGATAAAGACGGTTTTGGCGATATCTGCGATCCCTACCCGACATGTGCCGCCAATGACAGTACATGCCCGGCATTTTCGGCCGGCGATAAAGATGGCGATGGCGTCGATAATGCCCTCGACAATTGCCCTAATGCTGCCAATGCCGACCAAAAGGATACCGATAAAGACGGTTTTGGCGATGCCTGCGACAATTGCCCCAATGAGGCTGGCACCACCAACGGTTGTCCGCTCACGACGACAGAACTCAAGGATTTGCGCCAGAAATTTATTGCAGGTACGCTCGCCGATGGGACGACGGTGCGCGTCGAAGGCATTGTGACTGCAATTTCACAAAAAGGCGATTTATCCACGCCATACGGTTTCTTTATTCAGGATGATGTAGATGCGGCAGGGGCTTATGTTTTCAGTTCATCTGAAGCTAAAAAAGTCAGCGTGGGCACTCATGTACAAGTCGAAGCAAGCACTTCGACATTTCATGACATGCTCGAACTGACTGATCCAAAGGTGACCACACTTGGAACGGCCAGTATTCCTGCACCAACGACGGTGACAGCAACACAAATCGAAGGCAAAAACAATCCATACGATGCCGTTCTCGTTTCGATACAGGGATTGAAGGCACAATCCGTCTCGGAAAATGCCGTTTGGACATGCGTCGATGCGAGCAATCACGAAGCTTATGTCGATGATTTCATCATGGGCACTACAGCCATGACCTCGGCGATGACGGTTGGCACGACCTACGATGTGACCGGCGTGCTCGTCTATGACTTTAGCCAGTCCAAGATTGCACCTCGTGATCAGGCCGATATCGTGGCCGCCAATACACCTCTGGCGGTTCAGTCATTTACACCGCCGGTGCTCAGTCTGCAGCCGGGCACTTCGCAATCCGTTACGGTTTCGTTGAACAAAACCGCGACCAGCGCCACGACGGTCAAACTTTCGTCGGACAATAGCAAAATAACCGTGCCCTCAAGCGTTTCGGTTGCCTCGGGCAAAAATGCTGCATCTTTTAATGTTGCTGTTGCTTCTGGTGCAACTGTCGGAACTACGGGCAAAATCACGGCTCAGATCGGCACCGGAGCTACGATTAATATGACGGTCAACGTCGTCGATTCGATTTCTACGGATTCCTTTACCGAAGATTTTGTCGGTGCGACGAAAACGACCATTTCCGGCAATGAATCGGACTATAGTTCAGTTTACACCCAGAATTACGGTGGTTCTGTGACTTTGACTGCCACCGGGAATTTCTGCGATGGCAATTACATCGATTCGATGATTCTTACGGGCAATTCCTCCAAAAAGACGAGTATTGTCGTGACCGGACTTACGGGCGTAGGCACAATTACAATCGACTGGACGGCTTATGCACCGACCTGTGCCACCAAATGCGGCATCAAAGTCACCGCTGGTTCGGATACCAAGACCATCAATTTTGCATCGGGTGATGCCGATACGACGACACTGACCTTCAATAATTCTGCGACATCATTTAAAGTTGAACCGGCTTCGTCTGGCAATAAGAATACAAGTAACCGCGTTGCCATCAATTCGATTTCCTGGACGATGCATTAGTTAATATTTTGGTGTGTGGGGCGCTTTGCCTGGCGGCATACGCGCCCCTTGCCGCGCCTATGCCTGACGGCATACGGCGCTTTTTTTATTTTGGCTCTGATGTACGAGAGTGGATATGGTTTTAGATTAAGTCTTTTGCGCCTACGCGGCGGGCGACAGGGGGCGTTCGAGAGGCACCGATATAGATCTATGATTACGATTCGGGCTTTGTCTTTTTAATAATTTTTATGGTTTCTTTGCGGATTGTTTTGATCGTTTCTTTGGTAATCTCATTTTTGAGTGCGGTATGAATCAACATACAATATTGATCAAGAGACTTTAAGTTGGAAATGTTCATCGACTCGGCCTCCTGATATAATAATTTGGCCGGTTCGCTCGTCTTATCCATTTTTTTATTAAATAGTTCTTTATATACAGTATTGACATATTGAATAATATGATCTTTTAAATCATCATTCGGGCCAGGAAGCGGCGGTAATATTTTGTTGAAATAGATGCGATTTTTAATTGTAATCGTCCCAACAATGGCACCGATGATAAAGAGAATTGTCAGGATGATTTTTAGTCTTTTTAAATAATCGGGCAATATGACGACTTTAATAGCATCTTTAGTCGTGTTGTGAGATCCTGCATAGATATAAACCCCCGTGTCTTCACCATAATATTGTTTGGGAACAAAATAAGTGAAGGCATTTTGCTCCTGTCGCTTTAATATCAGTTCTGTACATTTTTTTGTACACATGTACACATGAATGTCTTCGAAATGGTAATCCGGGATATCTTTGGCCAAATTCATGTATTCGTCGGTAAGGTAGACCGTAACCTCTGCCTCACCTAAAATTTGATTGAGGACTTCAATCTTTTTGGCAAACAGCTCCTGATAAGCTTTGATTGTGAAGGCGTTATTCTTACCCATGGGAAGAGAACTTGGGTATATCCTGGTATGACTGGGGATGGTTGATGCGTTTTCGTATTCTTCTTTGGTTTGGGGGAGCTGCGGCTCTGAAATCATATTTGTAAAGAAGTATTCATCGTACCAGTTTGATGTTTTATGGTTGCAGCTTTCATCAAGGAACTCAAAATGATATTTGAATCCCGGCTGCGCTCCCGGAATCGCGAGTGGCGTTCCTTTT
>JAGACY010000200.1 GCA_017613855.1 Pseudomonadota bacterium | reverse complement strand
CAATAATAACCCGAGCCTGATACTGAAATTCAAAACGCACATAAGCTATGGTCGACCCGATGAACTGTGGGTTGTAATCGACAGAATCGCTCAAATAGAAACCACCGCCTAATTCCTGTCTTAAACCGCCGCCAAAGCCCCACGCGGTATTGACGTTAACAGTGCCTGGCAAAGCAATGAAAGCAAAGTCGATTCGCCCTCCTACATATCCAAGTGTTTCTTCATCTTCTCTACCTGCCCAGTATTTTGTATCACCAGACAACTCATCGAATATCACTCCGCCCTGGATACCAACAGTCAAGCGAAATTCACGCGAAGACCGGCGATCAAAATCTTCCTTCTGGTAGCGTTTAACATCAGTTTTGTCACAATTGAAGCCATCACAATACTTAACATATTTATCGACATCAAAATCATATTTTCGATGCGCTTCTTCTTTGTAAGACTGAATCCATTCATTTAGAATATCAATATATACGGATGGTAACATTCCTTTTTGTTTTCTGCGATTAGTTTCATCGACGACGCATGTCTCCCAATCTTTCAGGATAATTTTCTCTTTTTCATATTTATCATTACAAAATTGTATCTCGTTTGCATACATTCTGTAATTATTTGCGTTATCCATCATCCATCCATGATCTTCCTGTGAGATGACGCCATCTTTGAGCATATTATCCACAATTTCAGAATACTTTTCTTTAAAACGAGCATCCCCTATGGTATCTTCATGAAGTATGACGTTATGTAATTTTTCAAAATAAGGTCTTATATTGCTGTCGTTTAGTGATGGATGGCTGTTTTGAACCGCAGTCTGAGCAGACTGTGATGTCTCGGTTGGCTGCTGTGTGGGTGTGGTGGTCTGCTGTGCGCTTGCCTGCTGTTGTGCAGGGGCGGCTGCCTGCTGTTGTGCTGGTGCGGCTGCCTGCTGTTGTGCTGGTGCTACGGCCTGCTGTTGAGCAGGTACCTGTTGTTGTGCAGGTGCAGGCTCGGCGGTTTGCTGTTGAGCGGCTGCCTGCTGTTGTGCGGAGGCTACGGCCTGCTGTCGTTTAAATTCTGCAATTTGCCTGTCCAGCAGCTCAAGCGAGTCATTATAATCATTCTGTGTAATGATATTATTGTTGAGCAAAGTGGTGAGTGATTTGGCATGTTCTCTTTTGAGATCCTCTTCGGAAATTCTGCCACTTGCAAAAGCCTCGTTTGCCTTTTCTACATAGTTTACGTGATTTTGAATGGCTTCGCACCGGTTTGCGCTGTTCTGAATTTCCGTATTCATCTGCAGATAATCAGGCGCAGCAATCACTTTTTCGAGAAGCAGTTTTGAAATGATCGCCGAAGCATCTGTCTTAAACTGAGAGACGGAGATAGCACGGCTGATGCAGGAATTATACAAAGCATTGACAGCATTGGCGTCATCCTGAATGCGTTTTTGAATCGCTTCTTGCGAAAGCTGCACAGAGGGAGGCTGATCCGCCTGAGCAAAAGCCTGAGCAGGAGAGCACATCATCAGACAAAATAACAGCGTGTATCGTTTGCGCATCGTATATCCGTATTGTATATCATAAGTCTTCGATTTGCAGACCACAGTCCGCTATTAATTATGAGATAATCATAAAAATTAATCAACGAAATAGAAAGATAATGTTACTACGCATCCGGCATCCAGCCTCTTACAACGCCCGATAGCAGTGACAGATCCTGCGCTATGTATTTTTTTTGGTGGTCAAATATCATGAGAAACACACGCCGTATTGCGCATCATTCATGTGCATAGATCTGGATGAAGAATGCGCAATAGGCGTGTGTCCAGGCGCGTATCCCGAAGGGAAAGCGCCGAAACGCCAATCGCATTGGCCGACGGCCAAAAGATTGGCTACAAATTAAGCGCCTGATGTGCCATAATTTCATGACAACGACCTCAATCTTCTTTATAATGATAGAGCCCAATATTGGGCAGCGTGTCGAGGTGTGTGATGATGAGGACGATAAGGCTGATTAAACACATAGGGATCGCCAGTTTTTTTCTGAGCGGGTGTGCATTGGACGATCTGCCCCAATATGGCGAATCATGTGATAATATCGCGTACGTATTGGAAGAAGAAACCTCAGAAGTTCAGGAGCCCTCCCGTTGCCTTCGTTCGCAGTGCCCCCAATATGACGAATGGATATCCCGGAATCTCTGCCCAATCGAACGTCCTTTTTGTATACAAGGCTTGCTTCAGCCGGTTGAGACATCCTACTGTGCATCTTTTTGTCCGCCGGGCACGACCCAGCTCAAGTCAAAAGATGCGCCCCATATTTGTGCCACCAATAATTCAATTGATAATTGCGGCATCAGAGGTTCGCGCTGTGCGGAGGAAGATCCCAACTGGGTAGACGGAATATGTGGTCAATCTACAAATTCCTCAGAGATTCTGTGCCGTGCCACAGAATGCAAACCTGGCATGCGTCCCAATGGTTCAGGTATTTGCAAACCAATTCATGACTGTTGCGGACAGTTTTGTGCGATTTGCCATAAAGACGAGGTCTGTCCCGGTGAATCGGATACAGAGAACTACAATTGCCAGACTTCGTGCGGAGATGGTTTAAAGGAATGTCAAGGCGTCTGCGTCCCCGAAGGCCATGCACTCTGTATTTCAGATCAACAAACCGCATCCGATTAATTCAACTTACCATTATTATCTATATATCAGGCAGGACCGTAAGGAGAGCAAAATGAATCAGATGAAATATATCATTCTGGCACTGTTTATCGTGATATGTTCCTGCCATGGATGCATTCTCGAAAACATTGATGAGATTGAATTCGGCGTAAAATGTCAGGATGTTTCGTATATTCTCGACAATGGGGAGTATTGCCTTCATACGGCATGTGATGAATACGATCTTTACATGGATGAGGGCCATTGTCCTGTAGATTTTGATTGCATTCAAAATCCGAATGGTGAGTTTTTCTGTGGCAATGAATGTGAAAAAGGCTACCATGAATACCAACCGGAAGGTCAAGACTATGCCGTATGTGAGGAGGACAGTACTGAGAATTGTGGTGTCCACGGCAATAACTGCCTGAAAAAAGAAGGTTGGCGCAATGGCACGTGCGAAGATGGCAACTGCAAGCTCATTGAATGCAGGGGTGCCTACCAGCCCGTTGACAACGAATGCAAGAGTCTGAGGCAATGCTACGGCCCCAATTGCAAAGACTGCACCCTGGTTGCAGGGTATGTTTGCTCGGACGATGATTGCGTAGAATCCAAGTGCAAAACAAGCAATGAAATACTTTGTGACGGTATTTGTTTCGACCCGACGAGCAACGTCAGCTACTGTGGTTCGGATGACCATTGTGAGCCCCACGAATGCCGGTCTGATCAGGTATGCATTGATAGTGAATGTGACTGCAAAGATCATGCAGACGAGTGCGAAGGTGAATGCAAGGATCATGATACCGATCTCAAACATTGCGGTGAATGCAATCACGACTGCCTCCAATCCGAAGGCTGGCTCGATGGTATATGCAGCGAAGGGAAATGCATTGCCCAGGCATGCCAGGAAGGCTATCACACAGAAGAAGCAGAGGAAGGCATCAGTGTTTGTGTGGAAGACTCCCCGGAAGCATGCGGAAGTACAGATAATAATTGTATGACCTATATTCCGGGATGGCAGGATGGCCAATGTGTTCAGACAGAATGTATCGTCGAAGAATGCCAGAACGGCTATTTCATCCAATTGGACGAAGACGATTCTGCCTTAAACAGCTGCATTGAGAATTCAGACGACCACTGTGGCTCGATGGACAAGCAGTGTGCCGATGATCATTTTTGCAATACCGAACTCGGTTTCTGCGCATGTGAAGGCGAATTATATGAATGCGAAGACGGCCTTTGTTACGATATACAAACGGACCCACTGAATTGCGGGGCCTGCAGCCATATATGTCATCGTGAGAATGCAACAGAGGACTGTGTCGAAGGTCAATGTGTCTTTGAATGTCATGAAGATTATATAGAATGTGATGATGAATGTTTTGAAATTAATGATGTGCAGCATTGCGGTACCTGCGACAATGCCTGTACCACCGATGTCGAGCATGCACATCCGATTTGTGAGTCTCAGACATGCGGCTATGACTGCGATACGGGTTTTGAGAATTGCTCCGGTTCATGCTACGACCTGACAAGTGATCCGAAACACTGCAACAGCTGTGATAATCCATGCAAAGTGCCAGCCAATGGTGATGCAACGTGTATCACCTCAAGATGCGGTATAGAATGTCATACCGGATACACCAACTGCTCCGAAAACTGCGTCGACTTAAAAACGGACAACAACAACTGCGGCGCCTGCGACAATGTCTGTAAGAAGCCTTCGAATGGATCTGTCAAGTGCACGAATTCGAAATGTGTCATCAGCTGTAATTCGGGATTTACGAATTGTTCAAATCAATGCGTAGACATGACAAAGGATTTGAACAACTGCGGGGCATGCGGGAACAAATGCGCAGTTGCCAATGCAACCAACGATTGTTCCGCAGGCAAATGTACATTTAAATGCAAAGATAATTATGTCATAACGACAGACAAAAAAGGATGTGAACCCTTTGTTTGCACAGCAGGTGACATCCGCTGCGATGACGTCAAGTACCAGATATGCAAAAATAACAAATGGGAAACGACCCAGAATTGTACAACATCCATTGCCAATGCGGCAGCAGTTTGCAGCCCGAGTTCTGGATGCAGCTGGAAATGTAAATCGGGATATTCCGCCTGTTCGGGATCATGCTTTAATCTCACCAATGATGCCAACAATTGCGGAGCATGCGGGAATAAGTGCAGTGCCCCGTCACATGGTTCTGCGACATGCAGCAGTTCAAAATGCGGCATTAAATGTGATTCAGGATATACAAACTGCTCAGGGAAATGTTTGAATCTGACAAATGATGCCAACAATTGCGGTGCATGCGGAAATAAATGCAGTGCTCCGACACATGGTTCTGCGACATGCAGCAGTTCAAAATGCGGCATTAAATGTGATTCAGGATATACAAACTGCTCAGGAAAATGTTTGAATCTGACAAATGATGTCAACAATTGTGGTGCCTGCGGCAACAAATGCCCGACGCCTGCAAACGGTACAGCAACGTGCAGTGATTCCAAATGCGGCGTTAAATGCGATTCCGGCTATACGAATTGTTCAGGTACGTGCGTCAATATCACGAACAATGTCAACAACTGCGGTGCATGCGGGAATAAATGCAGTGCTCCTTCGCATGGTTCTGCGACATGCAGCAGTTCAAAATGCGGCATTAAATGTGATTCCGGGTATACAAACTGTTCGGGGGCGTGCGTCAATTTGACGAGCAATGTCAACAACTGCGGTGCGTGCGGGAATAAATGCAGTGCTCCTTCGAATGGTTCTGCGACGTGCAGCAGTTCAAAATGCGGAATCAGCTGTAATTCTGGGTATACAAATTGCTCGGGGGCGTGCGTCAATTTGACGAGCAATGTCAACAACTGCGGTGGATGCGGGAATAAATGCCCAGCGCCTTCGAATGGTTCTGCGACGTGCAGCAGTTCAAAATGCGGAATCAGCTGTAATTCTGGGTATACAAACTGTGCGGGGTCATGTTTAAATCTCACGAACAATGTCAACAACTGCGGTGGATGCGGGAATAAATGCCCAGCGCCTTCGAATGGTTCTGCGACGTGCAGCAGTTCAAAATGCGGAATCAGCTGTAACTCCGGATATACAAACTGTTCGGGGGCATGTTTAAATCTCACGAACAATGTCAACAACTGCGGTACATGCGGAAATAAATGTCCAAATCCCACGTATGGTTCGTCGACATGCAGTTCCGGAAGCTGTGTTCTTTCGTGTAATACTAATTATGTCAACTGCAACAATGATTGTATCTATTACACATTAACTGGCATCATGAACACAAATACGAGTATCTATTCTACTCCATCCTATTCTTATCCTCTTGGTCTTGCTTTCAACTATAATTTTGTAGAATGGATATATGGAGAATATAATGGGTTCTATGCGGTTTATACAGGTTCTCAAAAAGGATATGTTCCTGCCAGTGCCGTTTATATCTTACCCGCGTATGGTTATCCCTGGGATTCGAAGGGTGTCAATGTCAGATCCGGGCCGGGCAAGTCCTATAGTAAACTAGGTGCTATCGGTCAAAATACCACCATAACAATTACCGGTTATACAGACGGCGAGCCTCTTACAGAAGGCGGCGGATGGTATTCTATCAGCTCTCCCTTTGTCGGATATGTTGCGTCCTACTATGTCACGATGTATGCCGGCAGTTCCGCTTCATCTCTGCCAAGCTGCCCATAAAACGAAGTGCAATGATAAACTCATAAAATAAGGATTTAGTCATGAAAACCAATACATTTCCTATTATCGGCTGTCTGATTATGGGCACATTACTCTTTGGATGCGACAGTGACGATGCCTACGAGCGTGGCGGTGTTCAATGCAATGCCACATACATCATCGACGATTCGGGCAATCTGTGTAACTTTGGAGAATGCGGTGCTTACGACAATGATCTGCGGGATCATTTTTGCCCTTCTGCAACCCCGCTATGTATCAAGGATGAGAGTGGCAGACACTACTGCGGCACACACTGTCCCGAAGGCTATACCCAAACCGATTCTTCGTGTGAAAAAGGGAATGGTCAATGCGGTGGGGGCCAAATCTATTGTAATGGAACCTGTGTGAATCCCAATACAGACCCAACCTTCTGTGGTTCTGATGCCCTATGTATTCCCAATCCGTGCTCATCAGAGCAAACCTGTATTGACGGCAAATGCGCTTGCCCGAATAATCAGCTTTTATGCAATGACCAATGCATTGATGTTCAAAATGATATTGAACATTGCGGAGATTGCGAGACCAACTGTACAGAAATGGAAGGCTGGGCTGAAGGTGTGTGTGACGGGGGCCGATGTACCCCAAGCACATGTATTGAAGGCTATCATACATCGCCACAGACAGACGGCAGTATCATGTGTGAAGCGGAGCCCTGCGGAGATTCGGGACTGCCATGTCCTCCCAATTCATATTGCATACCGGAAATGAGTCAATGTGTCTGCAATACCGGCTATACCAATTGCCTGAATGGCTGCTTTGATTTGAACAGCAGTATCATACATTGCGGTATGTGCGACAATGCCTGCGAAGTCGCCAATGCTGACAACATGTGTGTTGACGGGCTGTGCTCATTTACATGTCATGATGGTTATAAAGTATCGGCGGACGGGACTTACTGTGAGCCACAGCAAACTGAGGACTGCACGGAAAACGAAAAGCGTTGTCATGATAATTATTTTGAAATCTGTAAAGATAACACATGGGTCGTCGCAGAAGACTGCACACCATCACAAAATCAGAAATCCCAATGCGACCCAGCCTCTGGCTGCATCAAATACTGCATGAGTGGATTTGCATTTTGCCCCCCCAATGACTGCGTTGATATCACATCCTCTCTCACCCACTGTGGTGAATGCGATAACGCGTGCAATGTTGCCAATGCAACCAACATCTGCAACCTTGCACAATGCGAATTTTCATGTAATCCGGGCTTTGCCCTCAACAAAGACGGAACAGGCTGTGAAGTCACTGCATGCACAGAAGGCAGCGTACAATGCGTCGGAAAGGACATCCAGACGTGCAAGAATAGCCAATGGGTTACAACGAAGACATGTACCACTGATGTTGTGAATGCCGAGCCAATCTGTCAAAATGCCCAATGCAGCAGGGCATGCAAATCCGGTTTTTCGGAGTGCGGCGGAAAATGCGTCAATTACCAATCGGATGTCAACAATTGCGGTGGATGCGGCAGCAAATGCAATGTCCCCAATGCCGAGAATAAATGCAACTCCGGGAAATGCAGCTTTACCTGTAAGAGTGGTTACACCATAAACTCTGCAGGAACCGGATGCGAAGTCAAAGCATGTGATGCCAATACAAAACGCTGCAGCGGCCTCGAATTGCAAACATGCAAAAACAACAATTGGTTCAAAACACAAACCTGCACCACTTCTGTCGCAAATTCAACGGCGGTTTGCGATAAGACCACAGGCTGCGGCTATTCATGCAATTCGGGATTCTCGAAGTGTTCGAATGCATGTGTCAATCTCCAAATTGATTCGAAGAATTGTGGTGCATGCGGCAATGCATGTTCTTCAGTCAGCGGTGGCAGCAGTTCATGCACCAACGGCACATGTACAACTACCTGTAATAACAACAATTTATTGCTCTGCGGCAATTCCTGCGTGGCTTCAAATACCAGAGGTCTCGTGAACAGTAATGCAAAACTGTATACAAGTCCGGGAAGCGGCGAAGGCGGTAATGCCACCAAATACACGCTTTACAATCTCTATGGCCAATCGGGTAATTATTATGCAGTCCTTGCAAATAAAAACAAACGCTATATTGAAAAAGGGAATGTATATATTTTCCCGGCGACAGGGGCTCCACATGAAGTAACGGGTGTCAATATCCGACAAGGTCCCAGCACAACAGCCTTCTCGGTTATAGGTGTACTTCAATACGGAGAAGAAGCTACCATTGACAATTACGAGCAAGGAACCCCCGTCCAAGGTGTTGGCTGGTATCACATTACATCACCGGTTGTTGGTTATGTTTCTGCCTACTATATCGAAATTACAAAAAGCGCATCTGGCGGTTCTTTGCCGAATTGCCCATAAATACAATGGTTATTTCCGACCGACTCACCCAATAGAACGCTCACGCCCATCTCCCGTGTCGGCCAGATGGGCCGCCCATCCTCTTATTCCAATGGGCGCGAAGGGTCATGAAATCATTAACCAGTAAGCTCCCCAAAAAGGATAACTTCATGAGAAACCGACCATTTCTTTTGATTGGCATTGCGGCTCTCGCTGCCATGCTGTACGGATGCGAAAATGACTTTATCTATGAGCCTGGCTATGTTCCATGTGATGCGGCTTACGTCATAGATGCTGATGGGAAACAGTGTTATTTTGGTGAATGCGGCATTTACGACAGAGACTTGCGGGATCATTATTGTCCTGCAGATGTACCTTTTTGCATCGAATATAAAAAAGAACATTACTATTGTGGCACACAATGTCCCGAAGGCTATGTTCAGACAGATTATATGTGTGAAAGTAGAGAAATCGGCTGCAAGGAAAACGAGATTCTCTGTGATGATACCTGTATCAATCCAATGACCAATGTATCTTACTGTGGTTCGGATGAGAAGTGCATTCCGAATAAATGTCTGCCATTTCAGGTGTGTAAAGATGGTCAATGTCAATGCCCCGGATCTTCTGTCCTGTGCGATGACCAATGTGTGAATATCCAGGATGATACAATCCATTGCGGATCATGTGATGAGAACTGCCTATACCAGGAAGGCTGGACAAATATCTCCTGCAAATCCGGGAAATGCTTTGCCCGAAGCTGTATGAACGGTTTTCACACGGCCCCAAAGGAAGACGGTTCGGTTGTGTGTGAACGGGATGAAACGGATACTTGCGGCAGCTCTGGCGAAATCTGTCCTCCCCATTCGGTGTGCATTCCTGAATCGGGAAAATGTGTTTGTGATATTAATTATACAGCATGCCAGGACGGCTGTTTTGATCTGAACAACGATGCAGATCATTGCGGATCCTGCGAGAATGCCTGCAATGTCGTGAATGCCGATAATGTATGTCACCATGGCTTATGTGTATATACATGTCATCCGGGATATATCCCGTCGGCCGATGGTACCCGATGTGAACCCGATCAACAGCAGGACTGTGTGAATGACGAAACACGTTGTCGCGATAATTCTTACGAAATCTGTATGGGAGGCGTTTGGACTGTTTTGGAAACATGCACTCCGCAAGCGCATGAAACTTCCTATTGCATAGAAGGCGAAGGATGTTTTTCTGAATGTGACAACGGCTATGCTTATTGTTCTCCTGGCATGTGCACCAATGTTGTATCGGATATCAACAACTGCGGAGCATGCAACCATCCGTGCAATGTTGTTAATGCGACCAACACCTGCCAGAAAGGCAAATGCTCATTTACCTGCAATACAGGGTATATCAAAACGGCCGATGGCAGCAGCTGCGAATTGGATAGGTGTACCGAAGGCGAACGTCGCTGTGATGATCTGGACCTGCTAATGTGCTCGAACAATCATTGGGTCGTCACACAAACATGCACAGCACCGGCAAATGCAGCAGCGACATGCAGCAAAAATGGCTGCGTCTATGCTTGTTATCCTGATTATGAAGATTGCAATGGGAAATGCGTTAATCTCCAAACTGACGTGAAAAACTGTGGTGCATGCAACAACCTGTGTTCGGCTGCCAGCGTATGCAGCCAAGGAAAATGTACGACCTCCTGTCAGGCTAATTATTTACAATGCAATAATGGATGCGTGAGTTCATCCAAGAAAGTAATTGTACATACCTCAACACAAATCTATACAGCTCCAGGAAGCGACATCACAGACTACGCAGAGAAATACACGATCTACAACCTGTACGGGCAATCAGAGAATTATTTTGCCATTAATATTAATAATGAAAAGCGATATATCTCACAAAAGAAAGTATTTGTTTTGCCAGTAACGGGGCTAATTGAGATTTGGGAAGGCGTGAATGTCAGAGAAGGACCTGGCATTACCTATCCTGTAATGGGTGTCATGACCCAAAATGAAAAGGTCGTCATTGATAATTACAAATTGGGAGATCCTCATCAAGGAGAGGGCTGGTTCCATATTCGAGATCCTTATGATGGCTATATGTCAGCGTATTATGTTACGATGATAGGCGGCAGCAATGCAGGGGCTTTGCCGGATTGTCCATAAAAATAAGCATTGCCCGGCGTATGCGCGCAAAAGCCGCAGGCTTTGAGCACATAGCCGGGCACCGCGATGCGTATTGGCAACGCCAATAGCAGCGGCTCCCAAAGGATCATTCCGCAGACACCTCGGCCATCATCTGTCTGAATTGTCTCACCATCAGGATACAAAAGGGCACCGCAAAAAAGAGTGCAATGAAATCGGCAGCCGGTTTTGACCAGAGTATTCCGTCAAGCCCGAGAAGCGCACTCAATACGATAATACATGGGGCATAACCCAGGCCGCGGCGCATCACCGCAAGGACAGATGCCTTTATGGTCTGGCGCGTGTTTTGGAGCATCATTTCGGTAGCGACGATGAAACCAAGAAATGGCACGGATGACGTCTGAAAACGCAAGGCTCGCACAGCGATGTCCGCAGTTTCTGCGGATGAACCGAACAAACCGACAAACTGCGTTGCAAAAGCGTTCAGCACAATAAAAAAAACGAGCACGACTGCGGTATTGATTTTAATCGTTTCGAAATAGGCTTTTTCGACGCGATCAAACCGACGTGCCCCATAGTTGAAGCCGCATACAGGCTGAAATCCCTGACCGATGCCGACGACGATGCAAAAGAGCAGGCTCATGATTCGGCCGACGATTGAGACACCAGCGAGTGCCTGTGCGCCATAATCGAGTGCATAGCGGTTCATGACGATGGCTGCGATGGCATTGAGGCTTTGGCGTGCAAGCGAAGGCAAGCCCCCGGCCAGTATTTCTCGATAGTTTCGCAGTGTCGGCCGGAAATTTTTGAGCCGCGGGACAATGCTGTCCCCGCGGTGTGTCATGGCCAGCAGCACAAAGAAACCGATTGTCTGTGAAATTGCAGTCGCCAGGGATGCGCCCGAGACGCCCATATTGAGCGAAAAAATGAAGATAGGATCGAGCGCAATGTTCAGCAGAGCCCCGATTGCAATGCCGACCATGCCCCGGTGGGCATTGCCCTGCAAACGCAGCTGATTGTTAAAAACCAGCGAGGTCGTCATAAAAGGCGTCGCAAGACAGATAAAGAAGAAATAATCGTAGGTTTCGCGGTAAATTTCCTGGCTCGTGCCAAGCAGCGTCAAAAGCGGCTGTGGTGCCAAAATCCCAATGAGCGCAATGACAATACCAAAGAGAAATGACGATACCACACCGGTGGCCGCCATCTGCGAGGCACTGTCCACATCCTTGCGCCCGAGCGCTCGTGAAATGAAATTCCCGCTGCCATGACCAAAGAAAAAACCGGTGGCATGGATAATGGCCATATAGGCAAAGATGACGCCGACGGCAGCCACAGCCCGCGTAGATCCTTCGCCAATATGGCTGATGAACCACGTGTCTGCAAAATTGTAGACCGATGTAATGGTCATCGAAATGATCGTGGGAACAGCCATCGACAGGATGAGCGAACGAATCGGGGCCGTCGTCATCCGATGATGTTTTTCGGCACGAAGCTGTTCGGGATTATTGGGTGAGGCATCGGGCATTGTTTTTGAACTTCAATTCGCAATGCGCAATTCGCAATGCGAATTAGAAAAACAATTCCGCATTCCGAATTCGAATTCCGCATTAAAAAAAAGGCCATGCATTGAGCACAGCCTTTTTTAAACAATTCGTTCTGAATTTTAATCTTAGAACAGGTTGGATGGAATGACCGTCGTATCCTTTTTCTTGTTTGAATTATTCTTATTATCGGCCTTGCCAGCAGGCGCCGTATTTTTGGGTTCTTCAGCCTGAGTCTTTTTAGGCGAGGATTTGGTCGATTTCGAAGGTTGTTTGGGAGCTGATTTTTCTGGAGCAGAAGGCTGAGCTTCGGGTTGAGCATCAGCAACAGCGGCAGCAGGATTGGTTTCAGCATCTGCATCAGGAGCATTTTCGGGGGCAGGCTCGGGTTGAGCAGGGATATCAGCGGGTGCATCAGCGCCTTCCGGCTGAGGTGCCGCAATGGCAGCGGGTTCTTCGACCACAGGCGCAACAGCGACCGGTTCCTCGATGGCAGGTGCTGCGGCAGGCGCATTGGCTACAGCAGGCGCTTCGGGCTGTGCGACTTCAGCAGGGGCTGGTGCAGGTGCAGGCTCAGGCGCAGGTGCGGGTGCCGGGGCAGGCGCAGGTGCGGCAGCAGCAGGCTCATTTGCAGGAGGATTGGGCTGCTGTCTTCCGAGGATCATTCCAAGGCTAACAGAAATGATAACGAGTACAGCAGCAAGCGCGATAAACAACGGAACTTTTGATTTTTTCTTAACACCGCCGTTTTTAATATCCTCAAGATACTCAAATTCGCATGTATCGCGTTGTGCAATGGCTTCAGGGAGTGCCTTGTCGATTGCTTCGATCATTTCTTCTGCAGAATGATAGCGATCGGCAGCATCCTTCTCACAGCATTTGAGGATGACAGCAGCCAGGCATTTTGGAATGAACGACGGGATGACGAGGTCTTCATGTGCCTGTTTGAATGCGATTTCCATGATGGTTACGCCACCAACCGTCACCTGCCCCGTGAGGCATTCGAGCATGATAAGACCAACGGCATAAAGGTCGCTCTCAACTGTGGCCCGTGTATCGCCGGAAAACAGTTCAGGTGCCATATAAGAAGGTGTACCGCGAATCACCCCATTATGGGTACGCACCATATTGCTGGCCGGGCCTTCTGTCATCGTGGCAATACCAAAATCGAACAGGCGAACGATCGGTTTATTGCCATCTTCGATGATCATAATGTTAGCGGGTTTGATATCACGATGGATAATTCCCTTGCTGTGAGCCGCTTTAAGAGCCAGCAGGAGTTGACGAATGATGTTACAGGCATATTCAAACGGCACACCGCCAAATTCACGCAGATAATCGTCGAGCTGCTTTCCTTCGATAAACTCGAGAATAATGCATGGAGAACCTTCAAAAGCACCATAATCAACACACTCCACAATGTGCTCATCGTGAAGGGTACGCATAATTAAAGCTTCGACACAAAAACGCTGTTTAGTGAGTTCGGCTTCTTCCGGTTCAAGCGATTCAGGCAGGTACAAAACTTTTATGGCCACATGCTTACTATCTGACTTTCGATAAGCATCGTAAACGATGGAACAGCCGCCATCGCCATGTTTTTGAAATACCTGATAATCCTCGGAGATTTCACGGTTTAAAAATTCATTCGTATCCATTGTGCACTATTGCCGTCAAATATTGTGAACTCAGTTTTGCATTTTTTCACAAAAACATGCAGCGATATCCATCCTCTGCATATCCCAAATGTTGCTTTGATTGGCTGTTTTTCTACCCATCCATTTTGCAAAACCATTTCCGTGCATACTCTGCACAGAAAGTATTGTGCTTATAGTGAAATGAACGATTTTGTCAACGATCGAAAGCCTTTTATGTCGGTTTTATCTCTTTTAATACTCGCCTTGTGCCGCTGGCACCACGGCTCGCTTTTTGGCCTATTGCCGTTGGCAATACGGCCTTTTTCGCGCGCTATTGACATACGCGCGCGCAGCCTATGAAGCTTGTCGCTCAATTCCGCGAGTGCCTAAAAATCCCAGAACGGACAAATGCACGAGAACGAGCATGACGAGCGGCAATAAACAGCGAAGCGCCAAATCGACATACCAGGCTGCATCCATGGGAATGCCATAAAAAATCGATTCGAGACATGCAATGGTCAAATGATAAATCCACAGACTTGAGGCCAAAACAGACAGTATCGAAAAAAATACTACCCATGCATTCGAAAAGCGCATGTCCTTAAGAGCCGGCTTTTGTTCAAGCTTAAGCACAACATCATGAAGTACCGAAGTCTTGCCCGTGTCCCTGTTTTTAAGATTTTCGTATAATTTTTGCCGTTCAAACGGCACACGCTTGTTTGGAGGTGAAAGAAAATAGCCTCCCATAATCCGGCAGCCAATGGCCGAAAGGACTTGTATGACGATACATCCCAGCAGAATGATGCCCCACGTCGTGGGCTGTTTGAGAATGGGATCCCCCATGATTTGACCAACGTAAACGGCGATCATGATGTAGATAAGTGTCACCATGACGTGTGTCAACGCACCAAATGCCACACCAATCAGAGCACCGCGCCAGTAAGGCAAACGGGCCAGGTTCACCGTAAGCGGTATGCATCCCGAATAAACGCCGAAGAATCCGGCGCATGTAATTTGTCGTAATGTGAACATTCGTTAAATTGGTTTTTATGGGAAAAAATTGCGAGCTGTAGGGGCGACCCAATGTGGTCGCCCCAAGGCGAGCGGCGCAGCGTATCCCGCAGGGATAGCGGCGCCCAAAAACAAAAAAAGGATGCCCAGAAAGCGGACATCCCCGAGACAAAACAATACCCCGGCATGTCCGTAAAAGACATGCCTTTCCATGTATTTATAAGGATATTAAATATCCAGATCCAATCCTTTGACATACTCGCGTAAAACCTGACGATCAGCGCCTTCAACGACGGGTACTTCAGCATCAAGTTCGGCAATGTTGACGGCTTCGATCAATGAAACGCGTCTGCGAGAGTCTTCACTGGCACCGACGGCATATTCGAGCGTTTTTTCATCGCTTTCGGACAAGCCATAGTGCATGCGAATGACTTTTTCTTCTACGGGTTCGAGCAGATCGTAAGGGGCAGCGTCCGGTTTTTTGGCAGGAGCTACCTCTGTCGTCGTTCGGGTAATTTTTTTAGTTTTTGTTTCCTTCACGAGAACTCTCCGTGCAAATATGGATCGCGAACTTGCGACGCTTTAGAGAATATGCGATCCGGGAAAAAAATCAAATTCCCGGGGAATTTTTACCATGGTTTTACTTTCTGAGCAATGCCCTGACCAGATTGCGTCACACCATCAGCTGGGAAAAGCAACCAAATTTCATCCTGATTTTTCTGTTCATCGGGCATGAGAAGGAAGCTGACAGCCTTGGGTAATTTTGCTTCGGACAGCACACGCTTGAGATTGGCAGAAGTATAATCACCTTTGAAAGTGCCGTCTTCATCGACAAAGGCCCCCAATGAACTCGCCGTTCCTGTTGCAAGATCTGCCGAAGCCACCACAAAGACAAGTTTTCCGTTATTACGGATAAACCGTGCATCCGTTATTTTTTCATTTCGCGCAGATGTATAGGAAAATGCGATATGAGATTCCTGCGTCAAAAGCAACTCGCCACTTCTGTGATTTTCGTTGGTCTGAATCACATAGAGGATGCCTTTTTTTTGCAAACCGGCACGATAATCCGGTGAAAAAAGCATTAAATCATCGTAGCCATCCTCATTGAGATCGACATTTTGTTCGATAATTTCGAGTCCGGCGCGCGACTGAGCCGCAATAATCCGCATGCTGCCGAGTTCGGGCGAGCGAACACTGTACGTTTTGGGGGTGCGATGTCCCGCACCATAAATGGCATAGACCGTAGCATATTCATCCCCAAAAGCATCCGGTGTATGCGCTGCTCTTGCCAAAAGATCGAGCTGGCCATCTTTGTTAAAATCGAGCACCTGCCATTGGCTGCCGAATTCTTCGTTCGAAAAGCCTTCATACTGGATGACATCTTTGGCAGTCAGTTCATGAAATCCCATTGTAAGTTCGGCATTTCCCTTAATGACAAAGATACTGCCGCTTACGTCATTGTCGATGACTCTCTTTGGAGCACCGATGATGAGATCCAAATAGCCATCCTTATCGAGATCCAGCCATTCAATTTTTTGTCCGAGCATTGCAGCGGGTTCATCGCTCAAGACAAAAGTGACGGCATCGGTTTTGAGCGTATTTTCGGTAAGATTTAAAACGAGTGGTTGTGTAATGGCATCGGGAAGCGGGATAACTGCAACAAATCCCTGAGCTTTATCTTTGTTAACAGCCATCCCCGAAACCGCAATGGTCAAAAGAGGTTTCAACGTGGCAGAATCGGTGACTGCAAAGTCAATAATCGAGGCATTTTCGGGTCCTACTATCTGAACATCACAACTATCCGAAGATGTGACAGAGACATCAGAATTGAGTGTTCTCGCGGTATCAACGAGGCAAATGACACTTCGATTGCCCATTCCCTTAGGTGATAACCAGCCAAGATAGTTTTTGCCCTGATAATGAATTTTACGGGAGCTTATCTGCAAACCGCCGCCTTTGCTTGGTCCGAGTACGGTGAGAAAATTATCGGAGAGTTCAGAGGATGCCGGCAGTGACTGGAAATCCCCGACAATTTCGTAGGCACCGGTCATCGGACGATGTGCTGGATCTTCTGCAGAACGCACCGCCACATCCGTTTTTCCATCACCATTTAAATCGCCGAAAGCAGCACCGACCCCAAAACTCATGTGTTCAGCGCCTCTCAGTTCAATATCGGAATTTTTTTTGTTTTCGAGATTTTCAACAAAAAATGGGCCGCCAAGATAGGCAGACAATGAACCGGACTGCCCTACCCCAGCAAAAGGCGCGGCAATCACGAGATCGGAACGTTTGTCCCCATTGGTATCCGAGCTGTAAAGCCGATACCCGAATTGACCGCCATTGCCGTTAATCTGGTAAGTATCGGGTTGTTCACCCGACTGAGCAGGCATATGAGTCGAATCGTAAACATAAACCGTTCCTTCTGAATCGGGTCCTTTGATGAGTCGATTCGGGGCGGATATGGCTAAATCATCCTTGCCATCGCCTGTAAAATCACCGGCAGCAAGCGCATATCCAAACTGTGCATTTGCCTGATTGCCACTGATTCGAATGCCGTATTTTTCATCGACAGATGCGATGTCAATCGTAGTTCCGTTATATTTATAAGGATGATAAATCATCGTGACGCTTCCGGAGGCACGCTGTTTTTGATAGCTGTCGAGCGGCATCCCCAGTGCGATGTCAGGAACATTATCATCATTAAAATCCCCCACGGTACAATTGTGGAGAACGCGCGTCGTACTCGCGACAGGACGGGAGATGACGGTTTTGCCATAAATTTTACTGCTCAAATCGTAAGCAGATTTATCCCATTCGCGGCGCATGGCTAAGATCGTGACGAGGCTGAGATTTGTCCCAAGCGTGGCATTGTGAGACAACGAAGCCATGGCGATATCGTCAATTCCATCGCGGTTAAAGTCGCCAATGCAGCCGGAAAGCCCGAGATTGGAGCCTTGTTCTGTCATGCCAAAAGAAACATCTGCCGCGCCTTTTTGGGTAATGTCGTATGTTCCGGGAGCGCGTTGTTTTCCGCTGTACAGGATATAAACCGTGCCCATGCCTCCGGGTTCTGCAATGGCCAAATCCTTACTGCCATCGCCATTAAAATCACCGCTGTACAACTGGATACCAAGCATACCATTAGGTGTGTGACCATCGAATCGATAATCGAATGAAGTCCATTGGGTGGTATCAATTTTTCCGCTCAAGTCCAGGTTCTTTTTTCCGAGAATGACATAAACGCTGCCAGCCCCGGAAGTCGCATTTGGGCTCGTACCGGGTGCCCCAAAGACGAGATCATCCATGCCATCCTGATTAAAGTCGATGATGACGGGATCCATAAGGCGTGCACCGGATTCGGCACTGCTCCCGCCGATAATCCGTCCGGCTTCAAGCTGCCATGATGCGGCATTTTGAGCGTATGCGGTCGAAGCCGCCAAACACATCGCCACAAAACTAATGAAAAAGATCTTATTTTGCATGATTACCGAATCGTTCCATTTGGCTGAAGAATGCCGTATTTTGCTTGAATGGGCTTGATATTGAGTGAGGTCATGGAAGGCATATTTTGATTAAGCCAGTCAACGACAAGATCTCGACTGGGATCTGTGGCCTTTTTAGCCTTCCATTGATTAAGATTATTCTTAAGTTCTTCTTCGGTCGGATCGGTCAGATCCTTAACCCTGAAAATGAACAAATGGTTATTGTACACAATGGGATTTGAGAACAAGTCTTTCTGCTCAGGCTTGACCTCAGCCAGTATTTTGAGAAGTTCCTGTGCACTGCGCAAATTTTTGTGGCTGGACAGATCAAAGAAGGAAACATTCTCATAGTGCTGAAAATGCCCGCCATTGGTTTCCGTAACCGCTTTAAAATCGGGTTCCGGCGCTTCGAGTGCGGGCTTGAGCACATCGATCAAATGCGGTGCAGGTTCGGATTGCTTCATCACATTGGCGGCAACCAATTTCATGTTGGCCGGATCGCGCACATTCATGGCCTCGGGGGCACGAATATCAAGCAGAATGAGAATTTCATGGTGATCCGTTTCGCGCTTAATATCGCTCACCCCACCGACCGGAATGCGAAATGCCCACGCAGTCTCATCGCTGCGATCCAGGATGAGGCGATTTTTAGTATCATTGAGCACCTGACAACCATGATTGGCTTCTTTCTGGCAGAATTCAACGGTTTTTTCAGCCCCATTCGTAACGGCGAACTGTCTGAGCTGATCCATTTTCTGATAGGCTCTCTGCTCGTTATCGGGATCATCATCAAATGCATAGGCAAATCGTGCAAGATCGGCCCTTGGAGGTGTCATGACGGTCTCGGGATGGCCCGACAGATAAGCCGTCATTTTATCCTGTGAATTCTTGGTAAAAAGCTCGATATCCTCATCCGTGGGCGTATTGTCAAAATCGGCAATTTCGACCGTATATTTGCGTTCATCACGCATGAAGTGCTTTTTGGCCTCTTCATTCGGTATGCGTGTTGCCAAAGCTCTTTGCATGGCAGCAGGAATGACGGCCTCATCGACGATTTCATTCAAAACTTCTACGGAAACGCCAAGTTTTTCTGCAAGAACAGCTTCACTCTGAGCACCCGCATGTTCCATGGCGCGCTGAATCTCGACCTGCCGTTCAACCGGCAGCACCTCCACGTGATTGTCCTTGAGGTATTTTTTGAGATATGCAGACTGCAGGCACAGCTGGACTTCATCGCGTTGAAACCTGGGATTTGCAAGCACACGTTGGTTCAGAACATGCCCCTTAAGACGGTGTACGTCGATGCATCGATCGTAATCCCGCATCGTCAGTTTAACCGCATCTGTAGCGAGCACGACCTCTTCGGGCGAACCTGGAAGCGGGGTTTCGGGTACGACCGGCTTCTGTTCATCCTGTATTTCTGAATTTTTCTTACAGGCAGTGAGTGCGCATAAAAATGCGATAATCGCAAGTAAATATAAGGTATTTTTTTTCATAATGAGATTCCTTTTGATGCGTGCAATTGGCCTTCGGCCAATAAGCACGCTTTTGGCGTGCCTATTCTGCGAATACGGCCCGCCATTTTTTATTAATTATCATCTCATGCAATATATTTCAAAAAACAAAAAATAAGCACAGAAGGGTTGACTTTAAAAAGTTGTGCCTAATCTGTGTTGCCCGTTATGCAGGGCATATCAATTCGCCCCGCAAGAAATCAAGAGCAAAGGAGTAAAAAATGAAAGTTCGTCCATTGCAGGATCGTGTTTTAGTCAAACGTGTAGAAAGTGAAACGCGCAGCGCAGGTGGCATTATTATTCCCGATACGGCAAAGGAAAAACCACTTGAGGGTATTGTCATTGCAGTAGGAGAAGGCAAACGTCTCGAAGATGGTTCGAGAGTCAAACCCGAAGTCAAAGAAGGCGATCGCGTTCTGTTTGGCAAATATGCAGGCACCGAAATCAAGGTCGACGGAACGGAACACATGATCCTGAAAGAGAGCGATATTCTTGGTATTTTGGAATAATTTGGAGATTTAACGATGTCAGCAAAAGAAATTATTTTTGATGAACAGGCTCGCAAGAAAGTCCTTCGCGGCGTCAATCAGATTGCCGATGCCGTCAAAGTGACACTCGGTCCGAAAGGCCGCAATGTTGTCATTCAGAAATCATTCGGAGCCCCCCTCATTACAAAAGATGGTGTCACCGTTGCCAAAGAAGTCGAACTGGACGACAAATTCGAGAACATGGGTGCCCAGATGGTTCGCGAGGTTGCCTCAAAAACCAATGATATCGCTGGTGATGGCACGACGACAGCGACCGTTCTTGCCCAGGCTATTTTCCGCGAAGGTGTCAAATTTGTCATCGCCGGACAAAGCCCGATGAGCATTAAACGCGGTATTGACAAATCCGTCGAAGCCGTCGTTTCGGAACTTAAAAAGATTGCCCGTCCCACCCAAAGTGAGCAGGAAATCGAGCAAGTCGGTACGATTTCTGCGAATGCCGACAAAACAGTGGGTGAAATCATTGCCAAAGCCATGGCAGAAGTTGGCAAAGACGGCGTCATTACAGTCGAAGAAGCCAAAGGCCTCGAAACCGAGCTCAAAGTAGTCGAAGGCATGCAGTTCGATCGCGGTTATCTTTCGCCCTATTTTGTGACCAACAGCGATCGCATGACCGTTGAGTATGACAAGCCCAAAATTCTCCTTTACGACAAAAAGATTTCGAACATGGTCGAATTGCTTCCGATCCTCGAGAAGGTCGCCGGTGCAAGCCGTCCATTACTCATCATTGCAGAAGATGTCGAGAATGAAGCTCTGGCAACGCTCGTCGTCAACAGAATGCGTGGTTCCCTGCAAGTTGTTGCCGTCAAAGCTCCCGGTTTTGGTGATCGCCGCAAAGCCATGATGGAAGACATCGCAGCCCTGACCGGTGGCAAACTGATTACAGCAGATCTCGGCATGAAACTTGAGGATGCCACGATCGACGATCTCGGTGAAGCCGAACGCATCAGCATCGACAAAGATAACACCACGATCGTCAATGGTGCCGGCAAAACCGAGGACATTCAGGCACGCGTCAATCAAATACGTGCCCAGATTGAGGAAACAAAATCGGATTATGACCGCGAAAAGCTGCAGGAAAGACTGGCAAAACTCGTCGGTGGTGTCGCTGTCGTCCAGGTCGGTGCAGCAACCGAAGTCGAAATGAAAGAAAAGAAAGCGCGCGTCGAAGATGCACTGAATGCCACGCGTGCCGCCAGTGAGGAAGGCATTGTTCCAGGTGGCGGTGTCGCTCTCGTGCGTGCACAGCGTGTACTCGAAGGGCTTAAACTGAATGGTGATGAGCAGTTCAGTGTCGATATTGTCCGCCGCGCACTCGAAGAACCGATGCGCCAGATCGCAGAAAATGCCGGTGTCGACGGGTCCATCGTCGTTCAAAAAGTTCGCGAAGGCAAAGATGGTTTCGGGTACAACGCAGCCACAGACAAATATGAAGATCTGCTGGCCGCCGGTGTGATTGACCCCGCCAAGGTGACGAGAAGCGCCCTCCAGTATGCTGCAAGCATTGCCGGTCTTTTGCTGACAACGGACGCCATGATTGCCGAACTCCCCAAAGAAGAAAAAGCCCCTGCAATGCCTGCAGGCGGTATGGGCGGCATGGGCGGCATGGGATTCTAGAATCCTGTTGCATAGAGTGAAAAAGCCATCTCTGCGGAGGTGGCTTTTTTTTTGTTCTTTTTTGTGAAATAAAAATCGGTTTTAACTGAAAAGCATCCCATTTTGTGTTAGTATATGTTGGGATTTTTTGTGATTTCACATAGGAGAGCGCGAAATGAGAAAAACTTCATTACTAATAGCAATGGCATTATTGGCAATGGGATTTTCCGGATGTTCAGAGGAAGCAGACTCCATAGAGAATTACGGTGTCAATCCTGAATATACCGTTACGAAAGCTGCTTTGAATGCAAATTGCAGTATTGCTGTTCAGGGTTACGGCACAGTGCAAATGGAAACGGACTACGTTCCCAATGTTACGTGGTGCGAAAATGGCAATGCACCGGATGAAGCACTCAAGGCCCAGTCTGCAGCAGCCCGTACATTTGCGTATTACAAGATCAGTACAGGCGGTACCCCCGTCCAAAACAGCCAGGGCGATCAGGTTTATAAATGCGAAAGCCGTGCGCCTTCGACGGCTCAGCTCAATCGCTGCAAGGATGCCACCAACGCGACATCCGGCTATGTGATGATGTACAAAGGCACAGTGACCGCCGGTTTCTATGTTTCAGGTGTCACTCAGACCTATCTGAATTCCGAATGCAAACCGACCGTATCGAGCGGCCAGACAGGATGGGTAGGCGTTCAATCGTACGTGACCTATAACTGGGGTAAATCCGGTAACAAAGCCAATGGTTTTACGCAGACTACACTTGGTTGGGTGAATGACGGGAACTATGCCAACCGAGGCTGCATGGCTCAGAACGGTGCATCCTGTTTGGCGAATAATGGCTGGAAATGGGACAATATCTTAAAATATTTCTATGGTGCAGATATCGAGCTGACCAAAGCAAGCGGCAGCTGCGTTCTTGATTCGTCTCACTTAAGCGGAGAAGAACCACCCGAGACACCCAAATGTACGACTGTTCTGGATAAATCCGGTGTCATTATCGATGAGCAGGATCCCTGTTTTTCACGTTCAGCCACGGATGCCTGGTGGGATGTGAACGCCGGTTACAACAACCATCTCTTTTATACCTATGTATGGGCCGAGGCAGCCGAAGCCATCGGTACATGGACGGTAAATGTCACGCGTCCCGGAACTTATGAAGTTTTTGCGTACATACAGTCGGGCGTAGGTGCCGTCAGCGAGAAAGCTCCCTATACCATCCGTGCATCCGGCAAAGAATCCAAAATCAACATAAACCTTCAGAATAAATCCGGGTGGGTATCGCTTGGCAAGTTTACCTTTGCCAAAGGCGGCGACCAATGGGTCAAACTGGATGATGCCTCCGGAGAACCCTATACCGATAAAAATGGTAAGCGCGTCCTCTTTGATGCGATCAAGTTTGAAGATGCCGTCAGCTGTACAGATGCCTGTACCAATGGTGCGAAACAGTGTTCCGGTAACGGCGTCCAGGTTTGTTCCAAAGGGAGTGACGGCTGTACAGCATGGGGCAGCGTGACCGCATGTGCCAGTGATGAAACCTGCAAAGGCGGCGTTTGTGAAAAGAATCCCATTACATGCAACAATACCTGCGCAGCCGCGGATATGCGCGAATGCTCCGGCACCGGCTACCATATCTGTACCAAAGATGCAAATGGCTGCCTGGCCTGGTCGGGAGTGACTCCATGCGGCGATAACCAAAAGTGCTCAAACGGCGCATGCATTGAGGATTCAATCCCCTGTACGAGCACATGTACGGCAAACAGCATGCAATGCAGCGGCAATGGTGTAATCAAATGCGATGATTATAACGGTGATGGCTGCTATGAATGGGGAACCCAGGTCATCCCCTGTGGCGAGGATGAACACTGCAATGAAGGGGCATGCGTTCCCAATGACAGCCAGCCCCCGGTGAATCCTCCCGATACACCCGATCCACCCAATCCACCTTCAGATGAGCTGGACACCAATGGTATTCCTGCGGAGTGTTTGACCGAAATTGCTGGCCAACCCTCTGTAATCATTGATGATCAGGATGCCTGTTTCGTACGTTCTGATTCGAAAGACTGGTCAGAACTTGCTTCGTATGGTTACCAGAGCCATCTGTACTATGCCAATGTTTCGGCTGATTCATATAGTGCAATTGGCACCTGGTACCTGAAAGTGACCAAGGCCGGCAAATATACCCTTTCTGTGTACATCGACAGCGGCATTGGCAATCTCTCGAGTCAGGTCGTTTACACCGTGAGAGCATCGGATAACCTCGAAACCTATCTCATCAAAACGGCGAATGCATCCGGATGGGTCAAACTGACCGACGTCGATCTGTCTGAAGGCGGTGTTCAGTACATCCAGCTCAACAACAGCGGATCATCCGCGGATATCTCAAACCGCATTGTGTATGATGCGATTAAAGTCGAACCTTATTCCGAAGAAAACCATGTCGATGAGCCGGGTGTCACAGATCCTGATGCAAAACCAGACAAACCTGGTAATGAGGATCCCGGAGATAATAATAAGCCGGGCGGTTCGACCGATCCTTCGGTACGAGTGAGCGCAGAATCCGACTGTTCCGGAACCCCCATTCAGAATCAATCGGCCCCTCTGAGTATTCTGATGTGCGGCATATTAGGGTGTATGATTCTAAGACGCCGCCGAAATATCTAATTTGGGATCGGCATGATGAGATAAGCTCTGATTTTGAGGCTTAGAGTCTGGAGTTGCGGCGTTATTCTCGAAGCTCCAAGATCTAAGCTACGATCGACACGGTGGCCGTACACAGCCATATTTTTGAGAGCGTTCTTAAAGGCAATACGAAAATAATAAAAAAAACTATTGACCAAATCGCGTGATGCGCCTATAAGGCGCGTCGTTCGATGGAGGATGAAACTCCAGCGGATGGTGGGTATAGCTCAGTTGGTACGAGCGCGGGATTGTGGTTCCTGAGGCCGTGGGTTCGAGCCCCACTACCCACCCTGAGCACCCGTAGCTCAGCTGGATAGAGCATCGGACTTCGAATCCGAGGGTCGCAGGTTCGAATCCTACCGGGTGTACGTGATTTGTGGGTGTATAGCTCAATTGGCAGAGCACCGGACTCTTAATCCGTTGGTTGAAGGTTCGATTCCTTCTACACCTATTGCGGCTTTGACCGCGTGACGCCATCCCAGCGGGATGGCGTTTTTTTTTGCCGCACAATCTCCCCCTGGCCTGTTTTGGTGGCATAGACCACGTTTTGGAGGCATTTCAATTGCACTTGACCTCGCGGCCAGGGGGATTTTTTTCTGACAGAATCATTTTTCCTGTCACCCCATGAATTTGCGCCCCCAAAAATGCGCAGGCGTATTGGGCTTTGCCCAATAGCCGAAGCAGCCGCACGTATTCGCCATCGGCGAAAAGGGCGGCAGCTCACAAAAAAAACAAAAGAACACCTGGATATCAAAGCATTGGCGAGTTATTGTGCAAATGCTTTTTTTTGAAGCAATGATTCAGGAGTTGACATGGGCATTTTAGAAAACCTCAACCTTATTGAAAACAGGATTCAATCTGCATGCGATCGATGCAGCCGCAAACGCGACACCGTCAAACTCGTCGGTGTTTCGAAAAAAAAGCCGGCATCGGCAATTGTTGAAGCATTAGAAACGACACGACTTCGTGACTTTGGTGAAAATTACGTCCAGGAATATGTCGAAAAACGGACAATTTTAAATGACAGAGAAGCCAACTGGCATTTTATTGGTCATCTTCAGCGCAACAAAGTACGCCAGCTTATGAGTTTTCCGCCGCAGCTCATACACTCTGTAGACAGCATCGGATTAATCGAGCAGATAGAGCGCATCACAGGTGAACTGTATCCGGAATACCGCCAGCCAATTCTCCTTGAATTGCGCATCGGCGATGAAGATGGGGAAAAAACTGGCATGATGCCATCCGAGATGAGCGAAGCACTTACAGCCATAAGTGCAAGCAAACACCTTGATTTGCAAGGTTTAATGCTGATTCCGCCAGCATGTGAAAATCCTGAGGATGTTCGTCCCTATTTTAAAGAACTTCATCGCATTTTTGATTCTTTGTGTGAAAAAGGGCTTCATCTATCGGTATTATCCTATGGTATGAGTCATGACTTTGAGGTCGCCATCGAGGAAGGTGCAACGCATATCCGCATAGGTACAGCCATATTTGGGGAAAGATCATGAGTATTTTTTGTCCGGGAACATCATTTGAGCCAGGCGCATCAGGCGGCAATATGGGGCGTCCCAAACGAATTGCTATTGCTCCGGGGGATCCGGCAGGCATTGGATATGAAATTTCAGTTCAGGCGTTAAGTGAGATTCGCGAATCACTCAAAGACTGTATCATTATAATATATGCACAGCATACACTCTGGAAACGCGCTGAAACAATGTTTGCCCCCCAACTTGGGACGATTCGCATATTGTCGGCAGATCAGGGGGTAGAACCAGGTATGGTTTACCTGATCGATCCGGACACCTATTTTGAAGTCGGCCAGTTTAAACCCGGTGAGATTCAGGCTCAAAATGCTCGCTGTGCCTATAAAGGACTGATGCAAATCATTTCGGATGTCAAATCAGATTTGATAGACGGCATCTGCACCGGCCCTATTCATAAAGGTGCGATGCGCCAGGCAGGCATCCAAGAGATTGGGCATACAGAAATGCTCGCCAAAGGATTTGAATGCGATAATCCGCTGACGATGTTTCAGACGCGAAAGCTGAGGATTTTCTTTTATTCGCGCCATCTTTCGCTGAGAGAGGCAATTGATGCCCTCAATACAGAAGGACTGGTTGAATTCGGGATGCAAATGGACGACCAGATGCGACGGCTGGGATTTACAAATCCACATCTGGCCATGGCGGCACTCAATCCCCATGCGAGTGACGGCGGTCAATTTGGGACGGAAGAAAGGGAAATATTGCTTCCGGCCTCCTCCCTGTTACGCACGCGTGGAATCGACATCAGCGATCCGATAGGCGCAGACAGCGTGTTTGCACAGGCGTCACAAGGAAGATATGATGCCGTTTTATCACTGTATCATGATCAAGGGCATATTGCGGCAAAGACGTACGATTTCGAACGCACGATTTCATTGACACTTGGGCTTCCCTGTCTGAGGACATCGGTAGATCATGGGACAGCATTTGACATTGCGTGGCAAGGATTGGCGCAAACCATATCGATGCGCACCGCAATAGAGAATATGCTTGAATATTTAAAATGAAGGAAAAGCCATGTAGTTTTAGATAGCATGCATGAGTAATAAAGTTGTTGTTAAATGAAACCGAGCGTGATATAAGCACACCGACTTGGCCTTTATAAACGGGCTATGTACTATTGTTTTTTAGATCGGCGGATGAGCTGCCGGAAAATTTAAAAGTTCGAAAGAACGGAGGGAGTTGGAAGATGGAAGGAATTAAAAAAGCCTTTTCTTGGGATCAAGGTGGTATTTGGATGTGGATGATTTGTGCAGTATCAGTCATCTGCCTCGCACTTCTTGTTGAACGTGTTTATTTTATTTTCTTTAAATTCAACACGAATGCGAAACAGTTCATGGATACGGTTCAGAGAAACATCGTGTCGAACAATATCGACAATGCAATCCAGGTCTGCAATGCAGCCGGAACCGCAGCTGTTGCCCAAGTAATCAAGGCCGGTCTTTCCCGAGCAAACAAGAGTGAACTTGAGATTCAGAATGCACTTGAAGAAGCATCGCTTGAAATTACCCCGTTGATTACGCGTTTCCTGCCGGCCCTTTCCTCGCTTGCAAACATCGCAACACTGCTTGGACTTCTTGGTACGATTATCGGTCTTATCGATGCATTCTCCGCATTGGAACAGGCAGCCCCGGATGAGAGACAGGAAAAACTGTCCGCTGGTATTGCTATCGCAATGAACACGACGGCATTTGGTCTGATCGTCGCCATTCCGACACTGACAATCCATGTTCTTCTTTCTGCATTTGCATCGAAGATTCTTGCCGACATCGAGCTTTATTCGACGCGTCTTGGCAACCTTCTTGCTCAGCGTTTGGCGAAATAATTGCTGGCCACAAAGGCATAGTACAGTAAAGAGTAATTAGCCATATATGGGATTAATCCCATATATGGAGTTGGATGTATGTCCGTGCGGAGAAGAAGATGGCTCGAGTAGCAAAAGTACCAGATGCTGAAGATCTGAACCTGACTCCTATTATGAATATGGTTCTGGTCCTCATTCCTCTGATGCTGTTGAACGTTGTATTTATGACGATCTCAGTTATCGAGGTAACGATGCCCCAGAGAAGTGCAGGTGCAGCGCAGAATGGCGAGCCGCCAAAGCGTTTACAGCTGTTTATCTCGCAGCAGGGTTTTACGGTGGTGGAAAGCGGCGCATCTCTCCCGGCACTCGAAAATTGCCCGGGTGGTGGTCCGACCATTTGTCCACTCAAAGAAGAAATCGATCCCAATAGAGAAGTAGAGACCGATCGCCATGACTGGCGCCGTCTCTATAACACATTGCTCGAAATCAAGCAGAAACCGGATTGGGCAGATCACGAACAAATTGAAATTGTGGCTGATTCATCCGTGAATTTCGGCGTGCTTGTCAAAGCAATGGACGTGTCGCGCAACCAGCGCGTGCCGGCCGCTGAGGTAAAAACGGCCATTAAAGGCAAACCCATGACAACGGATCAAGAGATGAATGAGTCCCAGATTCCGTTGGTCGATTCAGTCGATGATCAAGGTAATTCCGGTAAAATGCCTTTGGGTATGTTCCCGGTCGTTATCCTCGGTTTGCCGACGGTATCACAATAATTCCGACATCCATGCCGGAAGTCTTTTAATGATTTATCACTGTTAAACAGGACCGCAGCGATATGGCATTTGATTTTAGTAAAGCAGATAAAGCGCGCGAAGAACAAAGACACGCGGAAATGGAAAAAGCTTTGACGGATCGCATTAAAGCGAAACGTAAAGCAAAACGCAGCCGTGATACAGGTAAAACTGCGTTAGGTTTGAACTCCATGATGGACATGATGACGATCATCCTCGTCTTCCTGCTCAAATCCTACGGTGAAGAACCTATCGTCATTCTGCCTAATACTGACGTTCCCATCTCTGTCGCCGAAAATACACCTGAAGATATGACCGTTATTACAGTCAATAAAGAAGGTATCTTCATGGTACGTACACGTATTCTCGAAATTGAGGATGGTAAGGTCAATGGTAACTTCAAAAAAGGTGGTGAAAGCGGCTTGATTATCGAACCGTTAGAAGCTGCTCTCCGCCAGGAAGTTGAAAAATTGAAAAGTATTGCAATGGCTAACGGTAAGGAATTCGGCGGTGATATGACCATTATTGCTGACCAGAAAACGAATTATCGTCTGCTCGTCGAAGTCATGCAAACGGCTATCGGTACCGAATTTAAACGCTTTAGATTCGCCGTCATTCAGGGTAGCATGAAGGAAAGCGGTCGCTACGCCTCCGCCCCTGAACTTCCGTAGTCATTCCTTACCCCCCCTTAAGCTGGCAAAAACTCCCTAAAAAGGGAGTTTTTGTGCGCTTTTTATGCTCTTTTGCTTTTAGCCGGAGATTTGCGCGATGCCCGTGCAAGAACCGAAAAAATCTCTTCGGATCGGCATTTTCAGAGGAAAACAACGCCTCGAAGAAAGTGTCGTAAAAAAACGCCGGACTGTGAGCGTTGGCCAGGATGAGTCCAACACCTTCTGCGTACTATCGTCCGCTGTTCCTAAAAAATGGAACCTCTTTATCTACGATTCCGCAAAAGATTCTTTCACACTCTGCTTGAAAAAATCTATGCGCGGACGCGTCGTCCTTAAAAATAATGTTTCTATCACACTCGATGAAAATATTACTGAAGGACAAGGCGTTAAATTCGTTGGCGATACCATTCAGATTCCGCTGACCAACACGGCTCGCGGTCGTGTCGTTATCGGTAAAATCAATATCCTTTTCCAGTTTGTCTCCAGCCACGACGTCGCGGCCGCTGCCAGACTGCTCTATGAGCCCGCTACACCATGGGAAAAAATCGCTGAGTTTTTCCCAAGAGCACTCGTCTATGGTCTCATCCTCTCATTGCTCGCACACTTGATCCCACTCATCTATATCGGAGTTCAGGATTGGCCTGTCAATGATGATATCTTTTTAACACCTTCTTATATGAAAGTCGTTAAAATCGAAGATATGCAAATTCAGGATGAAGAAGAAGAAGAAACAGAACCGGATATTGTCGAAGAATCGGATGATGTTTTGCCCGAAGTATCGGTCGATAGCGAGCCTGAACCCGAACCCGGCACCATCTCCAAAGCTGAACTCATGGACCAAATTACGGATAAACACCGTGAACAAGGTGCTATGATTACAGCTCAAATCCTCGGTGCAGACGGCGGTGTCGAAGGATTCTATGCTGATATGCTGGGAGCCAACGCACATATCGCGGATATGTCCGATATCGCTGCCGGTGATATCGGTGCCAGCGCCTCTGGTAACTTACTCAATCAATTGTCGGCAAGCGCCGGCGGTAATGGAGGCGGACTCCTCGGGCTCGATTCCGGTACCGGCAACTCTGGTCCTAAAGTTGTCGTGGATAGCAAAAAAGAAACTGCACAACGTGCTAAAGTCGAATTCAAAATGTCTGCTAAAGACAGTGAATTCGCAAGTGCTCCCCCTCCGGGAAGCAAAGAAAGCATCGAAGCCATGTTCAGAAAAAAACAAGGCGATGTTAAGAATTGTTACCAACGTGTCATGAATGCACAAGGTAAAGCTTCTGGTCGTTTCGTCATTGCAATTACAGTCTCTAAAGATGGTACCGTCATGAGAGTCGATAAGGTCGAAGATCAAATCGGCGGCGAAATGTACACATGCATTCGACAACGCATCATGAACTGGAAATTCGGTGCACTCAAAGCGCCTATCGCATTTAAGAAAACCTGGGTCTTTAGTTAAAAAAACACGGCTTTATGCCGTGTTTTTTTTGTCATTTTCTAACCAACTCATTTGTTTTCTTACAAACGAATTAGTTCGCAACATTCTTCAATGCGCAATGCGCAATGCGCAATTATTTAGAATTTTCATGGGTTTCTCTAAAACAAATCGTCTGTATTTAATTTGGCTGCCTTGAATCAACGTGGATATGAACTTAGCTTGTAGCTCATAGCTTATAGCTTATAGCTTAGAACTCATTTCACCGGGAATCATTGTTTGCCTCTAATAAAATGGAATTTCTACAAGCTACAAACTCTAAACTCCAAGCAAGAATGGCAATTCAACATATCCACTCTCGTACAACAGAGCCTTTAATTTCGTTAGATTTTACTTATTGTGTTCCACATTCAATTCCGAATTCCGAATTCCGAATTAATAAAAAAAAGCCCAGACCCTTAGGCCTGAGCTTTTTCATGGATATAAAAGGATTACCCAATTATTCAGCCGGTACTGCTTCGGGAGCAGGTGCTGCTTCGGGAGCAGGTGCTGCCGCTTCGGCAGGTGCAGCTTCCTCAGCAGGTGCAGGCTCTGCCGGTTTAAGGAATGAAGGCAGATACGGGTCAACCATATCCCAGTGTCCGGTGACTTTGAATCCGATGGGAATCAGGATAACAATGAGAATCAGTGCAATAATGATGTTACGAATGATCTTGCCAGTCTTCGAGGCATAGGGATCATCCGTCGCAACTTTGGGATATTTGGCCAATTTGGTAAAGGTTTTGCCAAACCGCGTATTGACCAGAATTCTCGAGTTGATAGCCCAGCCATTGGCATTGAGCACCGGTGCAAGATTGCGTTTGCGAAGCTTTAACCAGGCCAGGAACATCGACGGTCCCGATATAATAATGATAATCGCCAAAATGAGCAGCGGCAGATTGTACCATTTGGACATCACACCTTCGGCCAAAGCAGCCAATGCCATTCCCAATGCACCAACAGCCATGCCAATGGCAGCAAAGATACCGGCAAACTTGGCAATATCAAAACCAGCAATGGCACCATCTTTCGCAGCTGGAGCTGCTGCTGCCGCACCATCTTCGGGTACTTTGGCAGCATCCGCTTTGGCTGTCAGACTTTCTTCGGCTTTGGCATTCTTTTCGGCTGCTGTCTTGTTGATTTTGTCAGCCACAAAATTACCCAGCTTGCGATAGGGCGTCCAAAATGCCTGGCGAATGCTGATTGGATTGTCGACGATCTTTGTAACGACTGCATCCCAATCCAGACCATCGCGATCATAGAAAACTGCATTCTTACCAACGCGAAGGTTATTGATATCGCCATCAGTCAAAACAGCTGCAATCGTCATCGTCTCGTTCTTCACTTTGGATGTGCATTCACAATACAAAATGTACATACCGCTCAGCTCGGTGACATCGCCCTGTTTGCCCATATCCGCGACTTTAATACAAAGATCGGTACTTCTTTGATCGATGTACAGTGTACCGGCCAAAAAGACCGGCAACTGCTTCGGATCACGCGAATAGAAATCAGTCAGCGTGACAAAGTTATTCAGCAATTTATAGAAATTCTTATAATATCTGAGGAATTTCTCAACTGCATCAATGCCGTTCGATTCTTCTTCGAGTGCTTTGTCGTCTTCGATGAGTTTTAAAAGGTCAGCTTTCCTATCGGCTTTCAGAATTTTCTCAATCTTCTCAAGACCAAGGGATTCGACCTCAGCACCTTTCTTGGCATCATTCCATGCCGTATAGGCACCAAATTTACCCAATACTTCGTTCCACTGGGCTTCGGTAATCTCGCGCGTCAGCGGGAAAGTCTTGTCAAGCACGAGTTCGCGCACTTTTGCAAAAGCACCCTGCCATGCGGGGTTGATCACCGCATTATCCAACGGCAATGTCGATTTGCCGGTAACGCGCGCCAAAGGATACCCCGAAATAATATCGTTGCTGTTGGCCAGGTCTTTCGAACTAATCTCACCAATGCGCTCCGCCGATATATCGAGCGATGCCGTACTTGCATTGTTAAATGCAGCCAGTTTGCAGCGCATAAAATAGTCGGCAACTTTGTCTTTAATCGCATTGCAGGCATCCAGTGCGGCTGCCGTATCATCACCAAACGGGAAAACCTCGGGTTTGCCATCATCTTTCCAGGCTTTGTAATCGGCGCATGATGTATAGAATTTCTCGAGCAGCTCGGCATCAATACCCTTCAAACCACTGCGATCATCGAGCGACCCCACCGTCTCAATGGCTGCAGCAATCACTTCTTTCAGATCTGCATCTTCCGTCGATTGATCTGTAATAATGCCATCGCCATTCAGTGCCGTTTTCGCAAAAATTGCTACGCTGTCACTCGCCTGCTCAAGTGTAATCTCATCCGAATCACTTCCGAGATTGCTCAAAATCTGCTTCGCAGAATCGTGGAGCTTCTTACCTTCCTCATGATCCAAATCAAACTCAGAAAGCTTAATCGAATCATGTCCTTTCAAAATCAAATTCGAGTTCTTAAGCGCTTTGGTCATCCAATCGGCAGCCGCCATGACCTCGTTGACGCGGATTTTACCGTCATTATTGGTGTCCATCATCGTCAGCGTACGCTCGTCAAACTCAAGCCCCTTCACCGGACAGCTCAGGACCGTCCAAAGTTTCTTGTCTAACTCGCTCAAATGCGCAATATCTGAGCCTTTTTCAATTCTCACACGCGTTACACCGCCAATGGAACCAAATTCCCAATCGTAATTGCTTGCCATAAAACTTCTCATTGAAAATAAGTAAATTGATTACCGTCTTTTCGTAATTT
>JAGACY010000199.1 GCA_017613855.1 Pseudomonadota bacterium | reverse complement strand
GTCCATTTTGATATTCAATTTCCGTGCGAACATCGATTAAGCGAGCACCATTCTTTAATGCATCCGCCAAATCCCTGCATTGTATATTTTCCGAAACGCCATCCAGAATATCTTCGGCCATATAACCAACCATGTTAACCGGATCTTTGGCAGATGAGAACGGCGGTGCATAACACAGTTCAAGTGACATCAGATCTCTAACGTTTGCGCCCTGGCGAATCATAACGGCGAGTACGTCGATGCGTTTATCGACACCACTCTGTCCGATACTTTGGGCGCCAAGCAGCTTGCCTTCTTTATCAAATAATATTTTCAGGGTCAGTTGCTGTGCACCGGGATAATAGTTTGCATGTGAAAATGGATGTGCAACGACACTATGATAAGGAATCTTCTCATTTTGCAGCGTTCTTTCATTTCTGCCTGTTGAAGCTGCAGTAAGTGAAAACACTTTAATAATCGAAGTGCCCTGCAATCCCCGAACGCTTCGGTTAAAACCGCAGATATTGTCTGCCGCCAGTCTTCCCTGATGATTGGCAGGTCCGGCCAATGCCAGAGACATCGGCGCACGATCCCCGACTCTGAACAAAGAAATGGCATCGCCGACTGCATAGATATCTTTGATATTTGTCTGCAGTTTATCGTTCACTCTGATAAAGCCGCGATTATCCAGTTCTATTCCGCTATCTTGCAAAAATGCAGTATCCGGCTTAACACCGATGGCAAGCACCACAAAATCGCTCATTAGTTCGGTACCGTCAGACAGCGTTGTTTTTACGGATTTATCGATTGAATCGAACTGTTTTACGCCGTTGTTCAAAAGCAGACGAACATTGTTTTCGACGAGTTCGCGATGTAAAAACGATACCATATCGGAGTCAAACGGCATCATAATCTGTGGGGCAGCTTCCACAAGCGTTACATCCAACCCACGTTTTTTCAGATTTTCGGCAATTTCTACGCCGATAAATCCACCACCGACGACGACAGCTGATCCATCGGATGATACCGATTTATCTGTAAACTTTTTCAGCAAATCGGCATCATTCACATTCCGCAGGCTGAAAATTCTTGCGTTATCAATTCCCGGAATTGCAGGACGAAGCGGTTTGGCTCCCGGCGCCAGAAGCAAAGCATCATACGATTCCTCATACGTCGCATTGGCATCCTGAATCGTTACTTTCTTTTCGGCTGTATTTACGGCAATCACTTCCGATTCCGTGCGTACATCAACATTAAAGCGAGCACGAATACCTTCGGGCGTTTGAACAAGCAACTTGTTTCGATCACGGATGGCTTCGCCCACATAATATGGCAAACCACAGTTGGCGAACGAAACATATTTTCCCCGCTCGATCATAAGGATAACGGCGTTTTCATCCAGTCTTCTCAATCGTGCAGCAGCAGTCGCACCACCGGCGACCCCGCCAACAATAATGTACTTCTTTGGTTTCATCATCACTACCTGCCTGATGTGTGTCAATGATACGTCCTTCGGCTTTAATGCTTCAAAGACGATTGTCGTTATGCCATCATCAACCAGTGGGAACAAGTAAATATTAAACCTGTTGCAGAATCTGAATCGCCCGGGAAGCCATGATTTGGGGGCGTTGCGGGGGGCAAATGCCACCCGCAGAGGGGGGCGCGGCGTATTGCGCAGCAATAGCCGAGCAGGGGGACGCATCCCCCACATAAATACACAAATTTGATAATACAAGCGGATATGATGGCGAATTGGCATCAATTTGAGACAAGGCATATTGACAAATCAGGAAAAATTTATCATATCAGCGCGGCGTTTTGGCTGAATGATTAATAAAGGGGATTATTCACAAAGATGAAAGGCAACATTCCAGAACCGACATTATTGCGCATGCCGATGTATATCCATGCCCTCAAACATTTGCGCGTGACGCATCCCGAGCGTGTAACGGTGAGTGCGACGTGGTTTCAGGAAGTGCTGCAGCTGAATGCGTCGCAGGTGCGCAAGGATTTGGCGTATTCCGGGCTTGTTGGCAGGCCACGGGTCGGTTATGTCGTGCTTGAGTTGATCGACGCGCTAGAACGTCTGATTGGCTGGGACGATGTCCGCAAAGCCGTGCTGGTCGGCGCGGGACATCTTGGTGCGGCGTTGCTGGCGCACGAGCAGATCGTGTCGCATGGCGTGAAAGTCGTTGCGGCTTTTGATAATTCAGCAGAAAAAATTGGCCAGACTTTTGTGAATGTGCCGACTTTTGATGTCGAGACGCTGCCGGAACATGTGAAATCCATGCATATCGATATCGGGATTATTGCGGTGCCACACGAACACGCACAACAAGTTGCCGATTTGATGATTGCCGGTGGTATACGCGGAATCTGGAATTTTGCGCCGACGCGTTTGAATGTACCAGATAGTATTATTGTACAGAATGAAGATATTTTTTCGTCGGTCGTCATGCTTAGCCAGCGGATTAAACCCAGACAGCGATCGAAAAAGCAGAATCAGGAATAGCAAGGAATTCGCTGTTTTCGGAAACATATCTGCCTGTACAAATCGGAAGAGAAACAGACAGAAACGCCCCCAAATAACATCGTAACACAGCCGTCGCGTATTCGCAATGCGAATCGCAGCCGTATGCACCGATGATGCATGCAACTTTAGAATCGGCCGCTGATCCCGAATCCACTCAATTGCGGTGAAAAATATAACTCAGGCTGGAGCTGCATAATCATAAGTGCAGGATGTTTTCGGGCAATAACAGCGCTGGCAATGAGCAGACCCACACCGGTTATCGCAGCAACACCACCAAGGGATACCAAAGAAGACATCACAATTTTATTGTTATCCTTATTGCCACCTATATCATCCGCGAACAGTATACCAGTTCCAATGGCTACCAGTCCCAGACCGGTTCCAAACAACCCCCATCCCCATTCGCGATAATATGCGGATACAACATTCCAGCAAAAATTATCATCAAAATTATTAAAAACGGTGCATTCACTATAGCAATCCCATTTTTCAATGGAATTGGTTATGAGCAAACCAATACCTGCGAGCAGGGAAGCACTACCAGGTGAAATCATTGATGCTGCTACAATTTTGTTATTAACACGTTTACCGTTGATAT
>JAGACY010000198.1 GCA_017613855.1 Pseudomonadota bacterium | reverse complement strand
TCGCCGTCATTGTCGATGCCATCGTGACACAGTTTGATCAACTCTGCGGATGGCCCGTCCTCTTTATCACTGCATCCCGCCAAAATAAACAGCATGAGTGCTGATATTATCCAGAACCTTGTACTTTTGTAATTGTGTTTTGATGATGGTTTCATAATTTTAGTATATAGTAAAATATAAGGAATTACCTTGCCATTCATGGCAAACGACAGATTAATTAGTATATATCATATTATGCTAAAAGACAATCATGAATACCCATGAGTAACCATGCTGTGTTATGATTGGGCCATTCCACTGCCGGAAAATGATGTTGTAAAACAATCTGAAGGCTGCCGTTTTATTGGATGGGGCAGAGTTGTAAGCCAAAATCAAAATGTGTTGTTGACAATCTTTTAAAATTCAATAGAAAGCCACTTGCTTTGGGATATTCCCAACAGCGATTTGTCACAATTTAAAGGAATAAACATGAAACAACGTACTCTGAGCATCATTAAGCCCGATGCTGTCAGCGCCGGAAAAGCCGGTAAAATTATTGCCGATATCGAAAATGAATTTCACATCGTTGCCATGCGCAAGCTTCAGCTTACGCGCGCACAGGCAGCTGCTTTTTATGCCGTTCATGCAGGCAAGCCTTTTTACGATGGTCTCGTCGAGTTTATGTGCTCCGGCCCGATTATTGTGATGTGCCTCGAAGCCGATGATGTCATTGCACGCTATCGCAAACTCATGGGCGCTACCAATCCCGAAAAAGCCGAAGAAGGCACACTGCGTAAAAAATATGCAGAATCCATGTCACGCAATGCCGTCCATGGCAGCGATGCCCCCGAGACGGCCGCTGTCGAAGTCGCGTTCTTCTTCCCCGGATGCGATTTGATTTAATGCGGAATGCGCAATTGAATGACAATGCCTAAGGCTTTAAGCTGAAGCTTAAGGTGAACGAGTTTTTAATGCGCAATGCGCAATGCGCAATGCGCAATTGAATTTGCAGAATCTAAATATCACTCTAAAGCTAAAATCAACTCCAATCCTTTAGAGACAACATTGAGAATTCCTGACTAATTCCGCATTCCGCATTCCGCATTCCGAATTGAAATATGCAATCCATCCGAACCACTTTGCCAGATGAATTATCCGCCATTCTCGTCGATGAACTGGGCGAAAAGATATTTCGCACAGCCCAGATTCTGCGCTGGATTTTTATTGAGCGCGTCGAATCCTGGGACGAAATGACGAACATTTCGAAAGCTCTGCGATCAAAACTTGCAGAACGCTTTGAATTGACGCCGCTGCCCATCCCCGATCAGCATCTTGCCAAAGACGGTACCAACAAAATCGCCTTTAAACTTGCGGATGACAGCGTCGTCGAATCGGTACTCATTCCAACCGAAGACCGGCTTACACTGTGCGTTTCTTCGCAAGTCGGATGCAAGTTCAACTGTGCCTTTTGCCGCACCGCAACGCTGGGGTTTCACCGCAGTCTGACGGCAGATGAAATCATTGCACAGGTTTTGGTTGCCCAAAAGGCTGCAGGAGAACGGCATATTTCCAATCTCGTGTTTATGGGCATGGGCGAACCGCTCGATAATTATGATAATCTCATTCGTGCCCTTAAAATTCTGCTGGCTCCCGAATGCTTTGATTATTCGCGCCGAAAGATTACGCTTTCGTCGGTCGGGCATGTTCCCGGGCTCAAAGCACTGGCTCAGGAAGGACTTGGTATTAATCTGGCCATCAGCCTGCATGCCGCGAGCGATGAACTGCGTTCTCAGATTATGCCTGCCAACCGCATCTGGGGACTCGATGAACTCTTTGCCACACTTAAACAATTCCCGCTCGATCAACGACAGCGCATTACTTTTGAATATATTATTATTAAAGGATTGAACCACAGCCCACACGATGCCAATCTGCTCGTCAAGCGGTTGCATGGCATTCCGTCCAAAGTCAATCTCATTGGCTTTAATGCATTCGAAGGCTGCAAATTCCAGTCGCCCTCTGCCGAAGAGATGATCGAATTTCAGGAACGCCTGCTTTCTAAAGGGCTTTCGACGACGATTCGCCTTTCCCGCGGGGACGATGAACTGGCTGCATGCGGCCAGCTCGGGCACGTCGGGCAAAAAGCCCCTTCCTCCGAGCTTCCTGGAGAATGAAATATGAAAAATGTATTAATAGGTATTCTCGTTTCGTGTCTTACGATAGCCTGTTCATCCAAAGCAAAGGTCGAGAATACACCTGCTCCTGCCGATGAAAAACAAGCGACAGAAAGTACAGATCCCCCCCCTGTCGCACAAAATGATCCCAAAACAGTCGATGAAAAAACGGATGCTCAGAATGCTCCCAAAACAATTGAATCGGCTGCCGCAGTAGTTGAGGCAAATTCTCATAATACCGCACCAGAAGCGATGGCTCCCACAGAAACAGTTTCGAAAAAGTGCGAAAAATGGGATTCCAATCCATTGTTTATGGATGGCCATGAATTTCGTTATGAAACTAAAATTGAAAGTGCTGCATGCTGTGATTTGGACAAGGATGATCCCGATTGGGAATGTGATGATGGTGGCATGTGCGAGAGAACGATATCTTTTCAGGTAAACTGCAAAGTGAGTTTGACACATACAGAGTCTTATTTTTGTGCTTCGGCTATTTCATGTCATACGCAATCTAAATATACAGATGAATTGTCTGATTTTTTGCCGGTGGGCAAATGGTTTATAGATGATAACGGCTTTTATCATTTTCCTGAATCAGAGAATATACAGCTGAAAAAACAGACCAGTCCTGAAAATTGTAAAAAAACAGAATATATTCAATGCAAACAAAATACACTTGCATTTGAATTTTCTGATTTTGAAGCAGAATCGCCCCTTATCCCCTTTTCACAGTCCAAAGGCATTCATAAAGATGAGTGCGATGACGAGGGTATTGTGTGCAGTGGCTTAGATTTGAAGCATCATGATACGACATGGGAGCGGGAAGAATCAGCCGAGGGTGGGGATAGTTCTTCGATGTCATTCGCTTTGGATGAAAAACGCGGCATTACCCGGTTTAGTAATTCATTTTCGGGTGGTTCTGAGAGAACGGTGACCGCTACATTGCAATGATCCTGCGTAGGCGGCCCAATGTGGCCGCCCCAAGGCGTGCCATTGCCATGGGAATAAACCCAGCGAGCCGTAGGGGCGGCCCAATGTGGCCGCCCCACGGTGTGCCATTCCCACGGGAATCAAACCCAGCGAGACGTAGGGGCGGCCCAATGTGGCCGCCCCAAGGCGAGC
>JAGACY010000197.1 GCA_017613855.1 Pseudomonadota bacterium | reverse complement strand
TATTATGCATTACATTGACCTACATATCGCCGTTTGTATGTATTAATATAAAATCGAGCAATTCAAAAAAATCGCTTGCCAATAGGTATATTCCGCGTTTAGAACATAGGGCACATCAGATACTACTCATGTCGGGTAGTAAAAACAGGAGAACAACATGGCAGAGATTTTTGACACATTGTTGCTGCTTGCGCTTCCTGCATCGGGAAAATCGGAAGTCCGTAATTTCCTGACGAATAAGGATCCCGAGCTGTTCCACATGGGCGAGACGATTCAGATTGATGACTATCCCTATGTTCACATTCAGCTGGTGATTGATGAAGCGCTCAAAGATATGGGCGAACCCCGCATTTATCATAGTGAGGATGATGCCGGCGGACGCAATGGCCCATTCCTTGACAGCTATGACTGGCCTGCGCTGATCGAGCTTCTCAATGAGGATTATCATGAGATTTTGATGGGCAAAGCAGAGAATCCCAAATATGCAGCCATTCGTCTGTTTGAACGTTTGGATGCAGCGGCAGTCCGCGTTGGCGGTGTAGCCAAGATTGCCCAGTTGAGTCCTGCAGTTCGTGCCAAACTCGAAGAAAAACTCGAAGATGAGGCCCGTGAACTGTTTGATGACAAGATCAAGAATGTTTTGAAATCTCGCGAAGGCAAGACCATCGTAATCGAATTCTCCCGTGGCGGCCCTGCTGGTGTGCGTCCGCTTCCCGAGCACTACGGCTATGTTGCAAGTTTGCCGGCACTTTCGGATGAGCTTCTCAAGAGAGCAGCTATCCTTTATATTTGGGTTACGCCCGAAGAATCACGCCGTAAGAATCGCGATCGTGCACGTCCCGGTGAGGACAAATCCATCCTCTTCCATGGCACGCCCGAATCGGTCATGCTTCAGGATTATGGTTCGGATGATATGGTCGAACTCATGGAAGCCAGCGATAAGGAAGGCTGCCTGCACATTGAGAAGAACGGCCGTGTCTATTATGTCCCCGTAGCATGCTTCGATAACCGCAAAGATCTGACGACGTTTGCCCGCAAAGATCCCTCCGAATGGAAGAAAGAGGAAATCGATGCTCTGGACAATGGTATCCGCGATGTTGCCCTCAAACTGTGGGATACCTATAAAGCCATGCATGCATAGGCCATTGCTGAGACTTTGCTAAAGACCTCCCAAATTGGGAGGTTTTTTTTTGTATTTTCATAAAAAATCTGCTTTTAATCTAATTGGGGAACAGAATGGGCCCCATCCGAACGCTTGCTATACTGTTTTGCATTTTTTACAGGGTTTGAAACATTAGAGTTTTGTAAAAAGCGATAAACGTAGTATATGTGTGGGTGGGGGATGCTTTTGTTTTTCATTAAATTTGGAGGGAAGATGCGGAAATTCTCATTTATTCTGGCGCTTTTGGCTGGTGCAATGTTGCCATTGACGGCTGTCGCACAGGATTCTGCGAAGTCTTCGTCGTCCAAGAAAAAATCGAAGAATTCATCGAGTGCGTCTAGCGATGCGGGGTCTGCTTCCCAGAGTGCCAGTGATGGTCTTGACATGAAACCGGACCAGGTGATGTTGAATGACCAGGCTGCAGTTGCCACGCGCAATGGCGATTATGCAAAGGCAGAACAGTTGTTCCAGGCAATGCAGGCAATCCAGGAGTTGGATCTCGTGTATATGAACCTGGGCCGAACCTACGCCAAAGAGGGTAAATGCCTTGAAGCTGCAGAAGCTTACTCGAAAGTGGCGACTGCTCCGCATTACACCGGTTTTGATCGCACCATGATTCGTGACACGACGGCCAAGTTCGTAGCAGAACTTGGTGAACTGTGCAGTGCCAAGATTGTCATGAACTGTAATCCGTCAGATATGAGTGTTTCTATTGACGGCGGCAAAGATATGCCTTGTTCAAGCAAACCGCTTTCTTTGACACCGGGTCGGCATTCATTTTACGGCAAAACAAGCTATGGCTTTAATACAGTTGTTGTAGAGGGTGTTGCTTCGCAGACGGTCGAGGCAAAAATAGAAGTTATTGACTACGAATCGATTGCAGCCGAAGCGGGTGTCTCGCCAGAGGTTATCCGTAAAAAATCGACACTTTTTAAAGCACTTGGGTGGACATTCTTCGGTCTGGGCGTTGCTGTTGGTGGTACCGGTGGCTTTTTCATGGGCTATTACTCCAACGAGTATAATAATGAAAAAGCGAAAGCCAATCTCGACAGAACCTATACGGTTGATAAGGAGAAATACGATGAACTTGTGTTGATCGGTAATATCCTGCTTCCGGTGGGCGGTGCTATTGCAGCGACAGGTATTATCCTTCTGATCGTGGATGCCGTTAAGATTCAGCCCCAGTTGAAGATGATTGAAGCGAAAACGTCTTCTTTCCATATTGATCCTGTTTTGTCGCCTTCATTTAACGGTATGGTGATGAACTTCGAATTCTAGTTTTGTTTGTGTTTTGTGTGGTGGAAGCCGCTATTCACACAAGGTGTGAATACGCGGCTTTTTTCGTGCTTTTTGCCTGCGGCAAATGCGCACTTTTTTTTTGCGCACTATCCGCAATAAGCGTATAGGTGCGCAATACTCAGAAAAAACCTAGCTTCCATGCGGATAATTATCTGCCGGAATAATAAAACAATGATGAAAAGACGTTGATTTGAACCTATAAAATATGATAATTATTTAAAATTGTGAAGCCCGACATTTGCCCGGGAAGTGTTGATCACTGCATGCGTGTGTGTATTGCGCGTATTTTTTTTGCAGAATGTATTTTTTAAGGAGCTTGTCATGAGTAAAAGGAAACTTGCGTTCTTGTTCGTTTTTGCTGCAACCCTGGTTTCATGTAATGAATCCGTCGAATGGGGAAGCACCAAACCATCATCCTGTCTGAAAGATGGGGATAAAATATGCGGCAGTGGTGCTGTCATGATTTGCAAGGACGGAGAATATGTAGAACTCGAAAAATGTACAGCGGACAAACCCGTATGCGATCCTGGGACGTTCACCTGTATTCCACAGTCTGTTACCTGTACTCCCGCCTGTAATGGCAATGTTTTGACGACATGCGACGCCAATGGCACTGCCACGACGACTACCTGCAGCGGTGATACCCCCGTTTGCGGTACCGGCACCGATGGTAAACTTGCCTGTATCGCCGGCGGTACTCCGACGACCTGCACCCCTGGCTGTGATGGCAATACCCTCGTTGTTTGCAAAGAGGATGGCACCAAAGACGAAGACCTCAGCAAGAATTGTGAAGAAGATTCGTTGGTCTGCGGTCAGGATGCGGATGGCAATGCTGCATGTGTCGAAACAACCGAATGTATTCCCGGCTGTGATGGCGACACCCTCGTTGTTTGCAAAGAGGATGGCACCCGCGATGATGATCTCACGAAAGATTGTACGCTCGAATCGATGGTCTGCGGTATCAATGCAGATGGTGAGAATGATTGCATTGAAGATCCTTCCAATGTCAAATGTACCTATGGTGAAGGCGAAGATGCCCTTGAAATCAGCTATGATGAGTCGGTTTGCGATGCAGACGGCAAAGTCATGACCTGCCAGGCAAACGGTACGATGTCGGAAGCTGCAGATTGTGCAGATGCCAACCAGCATTGCGTCCCCGATGAAGAGGGCGGTCTGATTGGTAAATGCGTCGACTATGCTCCCTGCACGCTTGGCAATGATGTCGTTAACAATGGTGACACGGCATGCTCCGAAGGCAGTATCGTCAAATGCGAAAAGGGCGAGATCGTCGCTGATACAGAATGCAATGATCCGGAAGTCTGCATGGAAGATACGGATGGCACGATCCTTTGTAAAGAACCCGGCGAAAATGACTGCGATCACAATGGCACCATCGTTGCCGAAGGCGGCAAGATTTGCAATGCCGAAGGTACACAGATTCAGGTTTGTACAGCCGCAGAATTCGTCGATGCGACCGAAAATGCATGCACCGAGGATCAGCTTTGTGTTGTGGTAGAACATGTTCCTGCGTGTGTCGACTGTGTCGAAGATGTTTGTGTCGATGGCCAGATTCAGCGTTGCTATAACGGCGAATTGCAGGAAGCTGCAGACTGCATCACCATGTTTGGTACGACGGATAATGCTGAAACGGCCGTCTGCAATGAAGATGGCAATGCCTGCGTGATCGCGACATGCGTTGAGGGTTATGAACTCGATTCGATGGGCAAATGCCTCGAGGCAAGACCCGGCTGCGGCAAGGATATGAACGGAGACGATGTTGCCAATGAATCATTCTTCTGCGTATCCGAAACCGAATACAATTCCTGCTCCGCCGAAGGCAAAATTGAGTATCAAGAGAATATCAAGTGCAAAGAGAATCAGGTCTGCAATCCTGAAACCATTAATACAACCTTCAAATGCGAAGACGGCACAGCTTCCTGCACAGCGAATGTCTGCTTAGAGGGTAAAATCCAGGTTTGTGAAGGTGGTGTTTTGGCCACTGCCATCGACTGTCCGACCGTTGATCATGCAACAGAATATAACTGCAAAGATGAAGCAACATGCGGTGTTGCCGCATGTGAAGCCGGCTTTAAAGTTGTCGATGGTGTGAGCTGCGAAGAAGATCCCAACTACTGCACCAAGAACGTATGCAAAGATAAAAAATTGCAGGTTTGTACGGATAATGCTTTAGGTGATGCCGCCGACTGCTCTATTGACAATGCAACCGAATATGATTGCAATGAGGCGGGGGATGCCTGCATTGCCACGGAATGTGCGGATGGCTATAAGCCAAGCGAAGATGGCCTGATTTGCGAGACCGATTCGGATTACTGCACCGCAAGCATCTGCACGGCTGGTAAGATCCAGGTTTGTACAGATCATGTTCTGGCTTCGTCCGTTGATTGCTCTGGTATCGATCATGCTACGAAATACAACTGCAAAGATGATGCAACGTGCGGCGTTGAAGAATGTGAAGACGGCTATCAAGTTACTGATGGCGTGAGCTGCGAAGAGATTCCTGGCTATTGCACCGCAAGCATTTGCTCGGATGGCAAGATTCAGGTTTGTACCGATCATGTTCTGGCTGCCGAGGCCGCTTGCCCGACCGTTGAACATGCTACCGCTTATGGCTGCAAAGATGAATCGACATGCAGTGTTACGGATTGTGAAGAAGGATATGATGTCAGTGATGACAAATTGTCTTGCGTAAAACAAACCGTTACGTGCGTTGAGGATACCTTTGAATGTTTGTCAGCAACACAGTATAGGATTTGTATTTCAAATTCCTGGGAAACTGATAATGTGACTGAAGGGACAACATGCAATACAGCAACAAATGAACTGGAATGCGTTTCTGATAAGATTTGTGTTACGGATAAAACGTACAAAGAATGTAATGCAGGGAAAGTTTCGGATACAGTGAAAGATGTTGATGATTATCTTAAATGTGATTCCAATGCCTTTGTTTGCGAACAAACGGGTACTTTCTGTGATGATAAGTATGTTGTGACTTGCAATGCAGGCGTGGCGTCTCTCGATCAAGATTGTAGTGATACAAATCAGGTCTGCGAAACCGGTGCTTGCAGAGATTACAAAACCTGTACAGATGCTGTGAGTGGAAGTGCCGTCGCTGGTAAGGGTGATATTGGTTGTATGAGTGAAACTGCATACTCCGTTTGTAATGATGGTGTTTGGAGCACTGCCACGACTGATGTTGTTGATTGTGAAACTGGTAAGACTTGCGATCCGACAAGTGCTTCAATGGAATGCGCCGGTGGAACTTCACCAGAATGGACAACCATTATTGAAGGACCAGAAAAATATATTGGTGGAACTGTTGTTAAAACACCAGACTCCGAAGCATGTACTGATGCATCAAAACCTAACAAAATAACATGCAATAATGAAGCAAGTAATGTTGGTACAACGGAGCCTTCAAAGGAATGTGCTTCGGATTCTGATACCAGTGCAATATGTCAACTTACAGCTTCTACAAATCCGTCTGTTGATGGTTATAGCACTCGAAATGTTAATAAGGATGGATATTTATCAATTGGTAAAACATGGCCTGGAACTGCTTCTTTTACTGATAATCAGGTGAAACTAAGCTTATCCTCCACTGATATTGCTAAATTAAGTGGTAAAACTAAAATCAGAGCCTCATTTGATGTTAAAGCGAAAGATAATGAAAAAAGTGCTAAGAAATTACAGATTGCATTCTTTAACGGTGATACTATGATTGGAAGTGCAAAAGAAGTATCTATATCAACAACGAAAGCAACTGTTTCGAGTGATGAAGTTGAGTTCTCATCAACGACAGATTTGAACCTTAGAATCACTGGATATGAGTCTACTGGTGGTCAGGCTGTTTATATTTATCCAATCACTATTGACGCTCAATAAATAACCTTTTCCCCCTCCCCGTGAGGGGGATTTTTTTATCTAGTGGAAGGCGATATTTTTAGTGAATAGTGAATAGTGAATAGTGGGAAAATAGAGATATATGCGAAATATAGATAAGCTTCTGATATTAATAATATATTTAATGTTTGGCTGCAGCGAGTCACCCCATTGGGAATTTGCTGATGGGAATGATGTCAATATGCAACCATGTGCACCGGTTTGTACCAAACGTATATTGACGACCTGTGATGAGGACGGGCGCGAAGTGCATACTCCTTGTGAGGGTGAGACGCCCTATTGTGGATATGACAATGGCCGTCCCGTATGTGTTCCGCCCGGATGCAGTTACAATTCAGAATTGCTTAAACCTGGCGAAACGACTTGCGATGGTACCGTCAAAGTAACCTGTATGGAGGAGAACTGGTCCTTGCACGAGAATTGTGCAGACAGAGGGTTGGTATGCCGTCGTGGCGATTGTGTCAATTGTGAGGATGGCTCAAAACCGTCTTGTTTTGAGGATCCGAATGTCTATCACCTGATGATATGCACTTGTGAGCCCCCTCGCGGATAACACAACCTTTGATACAAAAAAACTGATTAATCGAATAAGGATAAATGCTAAAACTCTATTTGGATGGGGGAACATTTTGTTTATTCAGCCATGGATGTGTTAAGTCATGTCAACCAAAGAAGTCTTGTTGGATTGTGGTTTGGCGCTTTTTTCAAAAGCCAGCTATGATTGTGTGGGTGTGCAGGAAATCGTAGATGCAGCGAATGTGACAAAACCTACCCTGTATCATCATTTTGGGTCGAAGCTCGGTTTTTATGAGGCCGTTTATAACGCTCACATTCAGACATGGTTCGACACCATGATACCCAAAGCGCACTATGAGGGTGACTTGGTAAAAAATCTTAACCAACTCGCCATCTGTGCAGTGGAACATTTTATATCGAATGAAGCAGCCTATCGGATGTTTGAGTTTTCTCTCAATGTATCCAAGACTTCTGAAAGCTATGATTTTGTAAGGGAACATCTGCGCTCATTTTTGCGCGATATCTGGGTCATGTTCGATAAGGCCGTTGAACAGCACGGTAATTTAAGAGGGAAGACTAACCTTTGTACCTGGCATTTTATGTGCATTCTTCGCGCAGAGATCTTGCTTGTGCTGAATAAATATGAAGAATACACACCAGACTTGCCCTATAAGATTGTTCATCAGTTTATGTATGGTATTTTTGCTTGACAGGATCGTGGCGGTTTTATAGATTATTTGCCAACGCACAGTAAGTGCGCCTGCGAGTTTGGCTCAGTTGGTAGAGCGCTAGCTTCCCAAGCTGGATGTCGCGGGTTCGAGTCCCGTAACTCGCTTTAGCCCTTGTCCTTTAGACAAGGGCTTTTTTAGTGGACAGAGTGACTATTATTTCATGAAGCGTTTGAGCCAGTTCATTGCGGATTCGGTGTAGGGTGGATATCGCAGTTTGACGTCTATGCATGAGGATTGCAGCAATTCTGCGCGCAAATGGCTGAATGCTTCGAAACCTGCAATTCCGTGAGAAGCGCCGTGACCACTTGTACCGACGCCCCCGAAAGGCAGATTGACATTGGATAGGTGCATGAGTGCATCATTGTGTGCAAATCCGCCGGAAATGACTTTGTTTATCGCTTTGACATCATTTTTGTCATCGCTGAAGAGATAGCATGCGAGTGGAGTCGGGTGTTCATGGATTAGTTTTTTTGCGGCTTGAATGGGATCTTCGCTTGGCAGCGTGAGAATCGGGAGTATGGGGCCGAAAATTTCTTCCTGCATGGTCGGATGATCCATGTCTGTTTCGATGAGGGTTGGTGCAAACATGAGCGAATCTTCGGATCTTGCACCACCAAAAATGATGATTTCTCCGAAACCGAGCATGTTATCGAGTCTTTTAAAGTGGCCCTTGTGGATGATGTGTGTGAAGTTTTTGGGGTCATTTTCGGGGCCGAATTGCTCAGTGATGGCCAATTTGAGTTCATTTTCGAAATCAGATTTGAGGTCTTCCTGAATGAGGACATAATCGGGAGCCACACATGTCTGTCCTGCGTTTGTAAACTTGGCAAAAGCAATTCGTTTGGCAGCCGTTTTGAGATGTTTGCAGTGTGTGATGATGCAGGGGGATTTTCCGCCGAGTTCGAGAACTGTCGGTGTAAGATGTTCGGCGGCAGCTCTTGCAATGTAGAGTGCTGTTTTGGTACTGCCGGTAAAGAATATAAAATCGAATTTTTCTTTGAGCAGTTCAGCAGTTTTTTCGGGTCCTGCTTCGATGACAGCGAAAGCACGGGGGTCGAGGTATCTTGGAATATACTGTGAACACCATGCAGCGACGGCAGGTGCGAGTTCGGAAGGCTTGAGCACCACAACATCACCCGCACAGATGGCGGCAACGAGCGGTGACAGCATGAGTTGAACGGGATAATTCCATGGGCTGATGATGAGAGCGAGTCCTCTTGGCTGTGGACGGATCTGGCTCGATGCCGGCTGTAGAAAAAGTGGTGAGGAAACGCGCCTGGGTTTGATCCAGGAATTGATGTTTTTAAGTGCGTGCCTTGCTTCGTGCAGGACAAATCCGATTTCGGTGATCCATGCTTCCTGTTTGGATTTGCCGAGATCTTTGGCGAGTGCTTCCGTCAGGGAATCGGTTTGTTCTTCGAGCATTTTGAGCATGGCACGGAGTTGTTTTTTTCTCCATTCGATGTCAAATGTTTCTTCGGTTTGGAAAAAGGCACGCAGTTTAATCAGAGTATTTTTCATAATCATCAGTGGATGGATGGTTAAAAAAAATGCGCCGGCGTATCGCAGATAGACGGCGCAGGCGAGCGTATTTGCGTAAGCAAAAAGCGAGTCTACATCATAAGTATAACATAGAAAGGAGGGAAGTCTTTGAGAAATTTACTCGTTCTCTAAACGATTGGTGCAAAAAAAAATGTAACAATGCGATTCTGGTTGGCATCATTATATTGAAGGAATTGGCCTTCCAAATTGAGGGATCGTATGTTTACATCTGGTTTTGTCTGACGGAATATCCCCGACATAATGTATGGTCAACCGAGGGGCGGTACAGCATTGCGGATTTCCGGACGCGGGCTAAATGCTGAAGTACTATACATGCCAGGCACATCGGTATGCTTTTTTTTACGCCGTTTTGAGGCGGAAAGGGAGCAGTGTGCGAAGACCGCGCGTATTTTGGGTTAGGACGGCGAGTCGGCGGGTGGGAATGGGAGAGCGGTAACCCTGGGTTACCTGGTAGAGTATTAGTTGACTGTGTGCTATATGTAGGTGAATGTATGTTTGTGTGATTGTTGTTTGCGCTATCATAAGACGAATCAGTGGGATGTAAGGAAACAGGCCAGAGTGAAAGGGGGAGATTAAGCGGTGGAATTGAATCGTTTTATTTCGGAAATTTCTTTTCAGAATATGGCGGAAATCTTTGTGCATTATGTGGTATAGAGGAAGATGGGGGCATACTTTTAAGGAGAGAATTGCATGCGATTTGCGGTAATACTGAGTGGATGTGGCGTAAGGGATGGCAGTGAGATTCACGAATCTGTACTGTTGATGCTGAGTTTGGGCCAGGCTGGTCATGAAGTTTCGATATTTGCGCCGGACAAAGCGCAGGCAATTGTCGTTAATGGTGTGAGTGGCAAGCCGATGGGTGAGACACGGAATGTGCTTGTTGAGTCGGCACGAATTGCGCGCGGTGCGATAAAACCCTTATCAGCGCTGGATATTGAGGATGTGGATGCGATTGCATTGCCGGGGGGATTTGGTGCTGCCCTGAATTTGTGTGATTTCGGTCAGAAGGGGGCGCAGTGCCGTGTGGATGCAGACGTGGAGCGCGTTTTGCTGCGTGCGCATGAAGCAGGGAAAGTACTTGGTTTTATGTGTATAGCACCGGTCATTGCTGCACGTTTGTTTGGCAAAGATGGTGTTCGGGTAACGATTGGCAGTGATGCGGGGACGGCCAGGGCCTGTGAGGCGATGGGCGCGCATCATGAGGTCAGACGATATGATGAGGCTTGTGTCGATGAAGATTTGAAGATCGTGACGACACCTGCCTATATGGAAGCGGGTTCAATGGTCGAGTGTTATGCCAGTGCGCAGGCGCTTGTGAATGCAATGACGAAGCTTTTGGAACGCAAATAATTTGAGCTGGATGTGTTTTGGAGAAATAGGGTATGCCGGGATATCTTGTAAAAACCGCAAATTTTGTGGCTGAAATTGGCAACGATGAAGAATTGTCGCATCTGGCAGAAGTAGATACAATAAAAAAAGATACGCAGATTTGTGTTCTTCCTGGCAAAACCTGGATTGAAGCCAAAAAACTGCCGTTGTTGCGTAAAGTATGGGGTCTGGATGCTTCAGGGAGTGTTCCGCCTCCGATTAGACTGAATGAAGGTGCCCCCAAGGCTCCGGTCAAAACTTCGCTGCCGCCGCCCATTGTAACGACGATTGATTCAAATCCTCTGTTCCGCAATGGAGAATTGTTGAGAGACTCGTCAGATGTTGTTGATTTGACAGCCGATGCAGTTTTGGAGGAATCGATTGAACCGCCGAAGCCACCGGCGGCCAATGTTGTTCATGTACCGGCAGAGAATAATGCGGATGCAGGTATTTCATCGGATTTTCAGGCCATCGTATCAGATTTGCTCGTTGCAGTGGATGATACGGAGGATGAAACCAATGTGATACGTTCGACGATGCGGGGGATGAGTCGTCATACTTATCAGTATGAATCGGGTTCGACTAACAATATCGAAGGTGTATCGAACACCTGGGCAGTTGCGGATGCGACGTCCAAGCATGAGGTCTCAGATGCATCCCATCACGAGCAGGATGACAACGCACAGGATTTGGATAATGTTCTCGATTATGTGGCTGTTGTCGAGAATGAAGAGGATGTTGGGGATGAAACGCGCATTGATCTAGCGAATCCGCATGAACGTATAGATTTGGCAGGTAATTCGGAGGAGAGCAACCTTTCACAATCGAATGCATCAGAATCTCATCCAACCGGGGATGTGGATTCGCAGGGCAATGCACGCTGCATTCGAGATGTTTCGCAGGAAATTTTTGCGCGAATGCGTGAAATGTCAGAGCTTTCGGATGAGATACCGCAGGCGTCTCCTAATGAATCAACATTTGTCATTGAGTCAGATCGCGTTTCAGAAGATCGGATTGAGAAATCCCCCAGTGGGTGTGCGGAGGGAGAGTGTTCGAGCATTGAGATAGAAGCTCCGAGCCCGTCGGAAAGTGTGGATTTGTCTTCGCACTCAGTGTCAGACGATTTAAATTCGTCATCTGGACAGCCAATAAAACGCGAAGTGACCTCACCGATGCATAGCCATGATCCTGGTGCGAATGGCGAGGATGAAATCGAGACTGTTCGGGATTTTGTGCCTAGTTTTTATCAGCCGGCTTCGGATTTGCCGCCAGAGGACGGCGTGTCGCAAGTGCAGGTTTCAGGTGCTTCAGAAATGCCCGGAGCTTCGGCAGCAATGCGTCCGACAGAGCCAGAGTTTGATATTTCGGCTGTGGAAACGCACAGAACGATTCCTGAGAATGAAATTGCCCCCGAAATGATGGCGATGCCGGCACAGTCTGGCAATCATGGTGCAGAACCGAAACCGACCATGCCTCTGCTCGATACCATTAGTCCGGAGATATCGGCAAACAGTATCGATGCATTGTCACAGGAGCTTGTAGAATCCATCCCCGGTTCGAATCATGTCGAAGAGGAATTGACACATCCGATAACGGTTTCTTCGATGTTTAATCATCAGGTGGGAGGAAGTGCCCTTCCCGAGGAATTATCGGATTTTTTGCCGGGTGCCGGTGACAGCATCGATCTCGCTTTTATGAATATCATGCCAAATTTGGGTAAGGAAGCAGAGAGAGAGGATCCGGAGACGCTTCCTCTGAAACAGCCCAAACTGTCTGATATCATGGCTGAGTTTATGCCGGATTCGATGACGTCAGATGTGATTGAAGAGGGGGATTTGTTTACTAAGAATCCCGGTGAAGTGTCTCAGCTTCAGACGTTGAAGATGCAGAACAAGGATCTTGAGAAAGAGAGCGTCAAGCCGTCAGATTCTCGTCAAGTGGAAGCTGCCGTTGTGAGTGAACCGGAGGCGCCCGCAGCATCCGATTCATCAGAACAGGTGCGTCCGCGCTCACGGTTTAAGAAGATTACGCATCGTGGCCGTCTTGGAAGCATGGAATTGGATCATGCCCATGCTCATAGTAACCCGGATGTCGACAATATGCCGACGGGAGATTTCCCTGATATCAGCCAGGAATTAAAAGCAGCGCGTGCCGCTGTAGAGGCAGCTCAAAGAGCTGCAAGTGAAAATGGCAAGCTTGACAAGGTGATTCTTGAGCGTGCAGCATCTCTTGTGGAAGCGCTCGAAACAGCTCAAAAGCGTTCGTTATCGGGTATTATGCCAGTAGTCCGGGAGCATGATGAGATAAAGGTGAATCCGGAGGATGACGAGAATCCATCGGATATTTTCAGGATTCGCAGACGCGGCGATGTCGATTTGCGTTATCGTGAAGAGTTTCACCGTATTTCCCTGGAGAATGCGCCGACGACAAAATATCGTCCAGGTAAAGAACCGCCTCCGTCTAACCGTGATGTTTTTTCTAATGTCGATGATGATATTAGTTCATCGGATAAATTCCGTGTACGAGGGCGCAGTGAATTGAGGCGCATGCTGGAAGCCGAAGCCAAAGCCGCACAGAATGAGAATCATTTGGCAGGTGTGCCCATTTCGACAGAAGACTTTTCGCGTTCACCTCAGGGTGAATTGCGTAGGTTATTCGAAAAGGAAGATGAACTTCATCTTGTTCTTGCGAACGAAATTCGCGATAAAGAACTTGAAGTGGAAAGTAAGCTGCAGGGGGATGAAAAGCAGGATCGGGGCATGAAAGGCCGGATAACGCCTCCGTTACCACAATCTGTATCGGTGACATCCAGTTTGCCGAAACGCAGAAACAGTGTGGTGGCGATTGCAGCAACTCCGAAGACTGTCGAAGCAACTCATGTTACTGCCGCGTACGGTACAGATACCAGCCAGCTTACCTTTGACTCCCCGTTCTTTAAAGATAAATTGGCCGAAGGTGAGCGTACCATTTCGAGATTTGGCAATCTATTTTTGACGAGCCGACGTTTATGGCGTGTCGATGGCAAAAAAGAGAATGTCAAAAATTATGTTGCGTTCGACATTGAGAACGTTCAGTCACTGAGCATTCACGAAGAACGTCGCTATTTGTTTATCATTTTGGATTTTCTCCTGCTTCTTGCCATGGGTGCAGGGGTATATTATTCAATGATGATGTGCACGGGCGAAATGTGTACAAAACTCTCATTTATTTGTGCCTGTGTCGGATTTCTTGCTTTAATCGAGTTCCCGATATTATGGATATTGTCTTATAGAAGATATATTCAATTTGGTATGGGAACGAATGTATTAAATGCCAAGATTACGCCCAAGAGCAAACAAGATGCGATGAAATTCCTGAATGCAGTCGATGCTGCACGCATGGAGCGCCGCAAAGAACTTGAGAAATGAGCATATTCACGATCACGTATGCAGAACTGGAAGAAACGAATCGATGGTTGTTTGAAACCGTGACAGACAGCCTCGATGTGGTGGCAAAGCTGCTCACTGACAATGAGGTTGCCGTGCCGTGTGTTCCCAGATATGCGGCAGGTTATCTTGTCCCCTACAGTTTTGCCGGCAATCTGCGTTTGTTGTTCGAATATGCTCGTGGCCGCAAGAAATTGAGTCGTCCTCTGATTGAAAAAATGACGATAGATTTTTATCGGCTCATGAATTTTAGTCCGATGACGCTTGTTCGTGAACGTGCGTCAGAGGATGCAGACGATGACATCATAGAGTCAGAAAAGGAAACAGCTGATTTCAGTGATGCCTTGCATTTTGCATCATCGCTTCTTCCCCGAACGATTGCAGTCATTCTGATAGGGGCGAATGCACGGATACAAGTTGAGAATAATTGTTGGATATCGTCGACTTTGCTTGAGGTTTTGACTGGTATTTTGCCAGATCAGGCTGAAAGTGAGGGGATTAAAAAGCGCATGGATGAGATGGGTCACTGGGAATATGATCCGGTTACTGTTCAGTCTTTATTAAAAAAGCTTGACAAAACAGATTTTCACTGATGGCAAAAGAAATATTACATAATGACTGGGCTCCTTTGCTGGCGCATGCATTTGAGACAGATTCGTATAAAACGTTGCGATCATTTTTGATTACTGAATATCGCACGAGAAAGATACATCCTGGTCTGTATGATATATTTAATGCACTTCACTGGACGCCGTATGCCAATGTCAAGGTCGTGATTTTGGGGCAGGATCCGTATCATGGTGATAATCAGGCGCATGGACTGAGTTTTTCAGTTCTTCGTCCGACACCGCCTCCGCCTTCCTTAATCAATATATACAAAGAATTGTATGATGATTTGCATATCGTTCCGCCGTCGCATGGTGATCTGAGCGCCTGGGCACTGCAGGGTGTGCTTTTGCTCAATACGGTGCTGACGGTTCGGCACGGGCAGGCCGATTCCCACAAGGGTAAAGGGTGGGAAGCCTTTACAGATGAGGTGATACGCCTCGTCAATCAGAAGACGGATCCCGTCGTGTTTGTCTTATGGGGACGCAATGCTCAGGCAAAAAAGAGTCTGATTACGAATCCCATTCATCTTGTACTTTGTGCACCGCATCCGTCGCCTCTATCGGCGCATTATGGATTTTTTGGATCGAAACCATTTTCTAAAATTAATGCATTTTTAGAATCTCATGGCCGGGATCCCATTGAATGGAAGATTCCCGAGGAACCTGTGGAAACACCGAGCTTTAGATAATGCGGAATGCGGAATGCGGAATGCGGAATTATGGATGCAAAACTAAAGGGAAGGTCTGATTAATGCGTAATGCGTAATTCGTAATGGGTAATGCGTAATTCGTAATGCGTAATTAATTAAAGTTAAAAGGCAGAACTCTGAGGTTATTTGATATCATTCATCATTCTGCATTTATAAATATTTCGGCCGTATTTC
>JAGACY010000196.1 GCA_017613855.1 Pseudomonadota bacterium | reverse complement strand
CCAAACCGTCCAAATGGTGGTAACCGTCCTGGCGGCAATCGTGGAGGCAATCGTTAATAGGGGATAAACAGGATGTTTGGTCGCAGTCGAATCGGTGAAATTCTCGTCAGCCACGGTTATATTAACCAGGTACAACTGAATGAGATTCTTGAAAAACAGGCAGCAGAACCTGAAAAACGCATCGGTGAACTGCTGATCGAAGCCAAATATGCAAAGGAAATCGACATCATTCGAGCACTTGGCATTCAATTTGGTATCGAGGTGTGGGAAAAATTCGATCTCGAACAGGTCGATACCTCCCTCTCGAAAGAGTACAACTATGCCGTTGCCATGAAGGAATATGTCATGCCTTTCGATAAACGCGGCGACTTTGTCCTGACGGCAATCGTCGACCCGCTCAATACCGAAGGGCTGGATTATATCCGCTTTATGACAAAGTGTGAGCCCCTTCCGATTTTGGCTCCACAATCTGCGGTCAAATCCCTGATTACCGGTATTTTCGATAAACGCGGCGACCTGACCAACATGGTGGATGACCTCGATACGCAGAAACCTGCGGGCGAGGAAGAAGAAGCCGAAAAGATCGAAGATATTCTCAATCGCGCGGCGAGCGACGAAGAAGGCCCGATCATTCAGCTCATGAACATGGTTTTCCAGCAGGCCATGCGCGAGCATGCATCCGATATTCACATCGAAGCTTCCGAAGAAAATGTCATCATCCGGTTCCGCGTCGACGGCGTTTTAAAGGAAGTAGCACGTGCTCCCAAGCGTTTTCACAGTGCCATCGTCGTTCGCGTCAAGATTATGTCCAACCTGAATATCGCAGAAAAACGTATTCCTCAGGATGGTCGTATTCGATTTAAGATCGCCGGCCGCGATATCGACGTCCGTGTTGCTACCGCCCCAGCCGTTCATGGTGAACGCATCACCATGCGTCTGCTCGATCAGCAGGCTATTTTGAGGGATTTGGCAGACCTCGGATTCAATGAACGGCATTATCGCATTATCACTCATGCCATTGTACAGCCGCACGGCATTGTGTTGGTCACGGGACCTACGGGTTCCGGTAAATCGACGACATTGTATGCCTGTCTTAACCGCATCAATACGCCCGATAAAAACATTCTCACGGTCGAAGATCCTGTCGAATATCAGCTGCCCGGCATTAGCCAGATGCACGTGAATGCCAAGATCGGACTGACCTTTGCAAGCGGCCTTCGAAGTTATCTGCGACATGACCCCGATGTCATCATGGTCGGTGAAATTCGTGACCAGGAAACCGCCGAAATTGCCATCCAATCGGCATTGACCGGCCACCTGGTCTTTTCGACACTCCATACCAACGACGCAGCCGGTGCCTTTACCCGACTCATTGATATGGGCGTTGAGCCTTTCCTCGTGAGCTCATCTCTGGAACTTTCGATGGCACAGCGACTGATCCGCTGTTTGTGTCCGATCTGCAAGATGCCGTACGAACCATCCCCCGAAGAATTGGAAAAAATCGGCATATCGCGCGCGCAGCTGGATTCTGTCGGTGGAATCCTGTACAAACCCCAGGGCTGCAAAGAGTGCAATAACTCGGGGTATCGTGGACGAACGGCCATCTATGAAATGATGGTCATTACGGATGCCATCCGCAGGCTGGTCATGCAGCGTGCAGATGCGGCAACCATCAAGAATGAAGCCGTCAAAAATGGTATGACGAATCTGAGGGAAGACGGCATTGCCAAGGTTTTGGCAGGGCAGTCGAGCATTTCGGAGGTATTGCGCGTCACGCAAGACTCTACGGATTAATTCACAATTAACAATTAATAATTAATAATGAATAATGAGTGGAATTTTAGAGGAACTTTCTAAAGACTTGAAGGTGTGGAATACAATAGTCCACAGGCTCTAAAACCTATTGTCTTTTATATGTCCTCTTAGTTTTACATAACCATTAGTCATTATTCATTATTCATTATTCATTATCCATTTAAAATGCCTCTTTACGAATACACAGGCCTGACAGCAACCGGCAAAGAAACCAAGGGTACGCGGGAAGCCGCCACCAAGGCTGCATTGCGCGAAGCGTTGCTCAAAAATAAGATTTACCTGAGCAGCGCCAAAGAAAAGACAGGGGCCAAGGCTGCTGGTGAAAAAAAATCTCTGAGTCTGCAGATTGGAACGGGCGTTTCCAAACAGGATATCAAAGATTTTACGAGCCAGTTCTGTACGCTTCAGAAAGCAGCGATCCCACTCGTCGAATGTTTGACGGCACTTGGCGATCAGGCCGAAAAAGAGACGCTCAAGACCGCCATTATGGACATCAAATCGAAAGTCAGCGAAGGTTCGACGCTGGCAGATGCCATGGCGGCTTACCCCAAGCTGTTTGACACGCTCTACATCAGCATGGTCCGTGCAGGTGAGTCTTCGGGTAGTCTGGATATCGTACTCGAGCGACTGACGGGGTTCCTCGATAGTCAGCAGAAATTGCGGTCGAAAGTCATCGGCGCGATGGTTTACCCCATCATCATGATTATTATCGGCGGCATTCTGATGATCGTGCTGCTCGTTTTTGTCGTTCCGCGCGTGACGAAACTGTTTGAGCAACAGCGCAAGGAATTGCCAGGCGTGACGCGTCTTCTGCTTTTTATGACCGATGTCGTCAATCATTACTGGTACATTCTAATCCTATTGGTCGTCGGGATCGTGTATGGCTTTAAAAAGTGGGTTGCGACGCCCAAAGGACGCGCGTTGTGGGACCAATTCTTGCTGAAAATCCCGATTATCGGCAACATTAACCGACTTGTGGCTATTTCACGCTTTGCCAAAACGCTGGCAACTTTACTTTCGAGCGGTGTGCCGCTGCTCAAGGCGATGGATATCGTCAAGTCGACACTGGGCAATGTCATCTTGTCGAAAGTCGTCGAGGAAGCACATGAGGCGGTTCGCGAGGGCGAGACACTTGCCGCTCCGCTCAAGCGTTCCGGCGAATTCCCTGCTTTGATGATTCACATGATCAATGTCGGCGAGCGTGCCGGTCGTCTTGAGGAAATGTTGAATTCGGTTGCCAATACTTACGAAGAACAGGTGAGTGTCAAGGTGGATGCATTGACATCATTGCTCGAGCCTTTGATGATCGTCGTGATGGGCGGTACGATCGGTTTTGTTGTTATTGCCATTTTGTTGCCGATCATGCAGCTCAGCGATGGATTTGGTTAGAGGGGGCGTGGCCCCCTGCGCGGCTTTTGGCGCGGCGTATGGAGCGTCAGCGACATAGCCCGCGCCCGCAGGGCGTATGGAGCGACAGCGACATAGCCCGCGCCAATACGCCGCTACCCCCACTGCGGGGTTACTCACCCCGCAACGCCCCGCATCCACGAAAGATCGGTGCGGCAAGTTTGATCAATTCATTCTCAGAAATACATGACAATTCTCTTGCGTTCAGTTAAAATAGATGCTGCTGTTTTCTAGCGTATCGGATTTAGGAGAAAAAAATGTTTGAAATTTACCGCGAATATCAGGAAAAAGCCAAAAAACAAAATGTCATGCGCAAAGGTATGACCCTCATCGAAATCATGATCGTGCTCGTCATTATGGCATCCGTCATGACCCTCGTTGGCGTGAACGTTTTCGGTGCATTGGATTCTGCAAACGAAAAAACGACCAAAATGCAGCTCGACAATTTTAAATCCGGGATTCAGCAGTACCGTTTGGAATTTAAAAAACTTCCCAATAGCCTCGAAGATCTCGTGAATACTCCGAAAGGAACCAGTTTGCTGGCCGAAGATGAAGTGCCGAAAGATGGCTGGGACAACGAGTTCAATTTTGAAAAGAGCGGCAATAAAATTAAGATTTTCTCGAATGGTGCCGACGGTATGCCCAATACCGAAGATGATATCATCGTCGAAATCAAGTAAGAGATATACTTAGAGGGCAAAGGCTGTTTGCCAGGAAGAGCACTCGATTTGAGCTGGGTTCATATTGAGACAATCTGAACCCTCTTCTGTTCCCAAATCGCAGGATTCATCATCTCCATATTGGTTTGGCCGGGGTGAGCCCCTGCCATGCGAATATGGAGTTTTTATGTTTTTGGCCTTATTCAGACCCTTGAAAATCCATTGTGTATTACATATTACTCTATGAAAAGCCATCAAGAGCGGGTACAATCTTTGATGGTTAAAGCTTGGGGGATTTCACGGGGGTAATCACCACTTTTGAACTGTGTTACCGCCTATGAAATCGAAGCTTTTATGTATTCTGGCAGTTGTTTCGTTTGTTTGCGTTTCATGCAGTGACGAATCCTCACTCATTATTAATGCCCGTGATGTATCGGTCGATAACCCTGGTGCCAGCGATACGGACGAGGGGGATCATAATACCGAAGAACCTGGCGGTTTAGAAACCGAAGATGATGGCAAGGATGAACAGCATCATGAAGAACAGGAAACAGAACCCTGCCAGGGCGGGGATGATTGTTCGGGGACAGAGACATCCTGTGATGTGTGCGTGAAGGACACTCAGAAATGTGACGGCAATTCTTTGCTCTTATGTGCTGCAGATGAAAAAGGGTGTTTAGTCTGGCGCGTTTCCGAGAATTGTGCGGCACAGGGGCAATGGTGTGACAGCAGTCAGAGTGCTTGTGTATCATGTACGGATACATGCGAAGCAGGCACCAAACAATGCCAGACGGGCGGCATTGCCGAATGTGTGCCCGATGCACATGGGTGTGCTGCATGGAATGTCGTTCAGGCATGCGGCGCAGATGAACACTGTGATGAAATCACCATGTCCTGCGTATCGGGGTGTGAGAGCGTTTGCAAAGAAAGTGAGACACGATGCGATGGCAGTAACGTTCAGAACTGCTATCTTGCCGAAACCGGATGCATGGCATGGAAAACGATCGAAACATGTGAGAGCGGCAAAACATGTGTCGATAATCCCCCAAGATGTGAAAGCGCCTGCGGCGATGACTGTGAACCATTCTCGCTGATTTTGCTTCCGGATCCTCAGAATTATACGGCATCCTCTCATGGTATTTATAAGCAACAAACCCAGTGGATCGCCGATAACAAGGAAAAAGAGAATATCCGTTTTGTCATGAATCTTGGGGATATTGCCGATGGCAACCGTCCGGCACAATATGAGCGTGCCGTTGCTGCGCATGATGTTCTGGCTCAGGCCAATATTCCACATTCTCTTTCTACGGGAAATCATGATTATAAAGAAGGCGATACGGGCATTAAATTCTATGCACGCGATCGCAGTTTGTTTTCACAATATTTTAATGATTCCTATTTTCAGAAAGCTTATGCAGACAGCAGCTGGTTTCATGGGTTTAAGCTCGGTGCCAATATGTATGCTACTTTTAATGTCGGCCACATGAAATTTGCTGTGATTGCGCTGGAATTTTTCCCGCGCAAGGAAGCAATTTGCTGGGCGTCCGATCTGATTTCAAATGAACTCAGAGATCATTATGTCATTATTACAACCCATGGTTATCTTGGGAGGGGGGCGACCGAATCCGTTTCGGGAGAATATTCCACGGGATCAAACGGTGATATCGCATCGGGTGCGCTTGGCGTCGAACTGTATAATGAACTGGTTTCCCGGCATTCCAATATTATTATGGCGATTTCCGGGCATGTTTCGGCTTCGGAACACCGCTATCGCAAAGGGAATAACGGTAATCAAATTGTAGAAATGGTCGTGGACTATCAGTCTGAGAAACCCTGTACTTCCTCGTCCTGTCAATCCTCAAGCTGCGGCAGCGGTTACGATGGGGGCAATGGATGGCTCCGAATTTTAAAAATAGATCCTAAAAATGTTCGGAATTCGGATGGAACACTTCAGGATAATGTCGTTGCAACGACGATTAGCGTTCTCGAAGAATATCAATCCAGCCAGGATATGTTTTGTTCGGATTATAACTCATCCAAGAATTATTATGACAACAAAGCCTCCAAGCCGGATCACACCTTTACGTTTGCACTCGATTTCTCATCACCACGAACCTATCAATATTCCAATAATGGCAGCTATTCATTTATCGCACGAACCATTAATGAACCTGCCAATGATGTCACGGATGGCGATCAATATGTTCCGGCGATATCCATGAACCGGTCAACAGGTGATTTTGCGGCTGCCTGGGAAGACGATGCCGATAAAGACGGCAACCATGAGATCTTTGCCAAAGTATTCTGTGCAGGCGGATGTGATGTTACGCCGCAGTTCCGCGTCAATCCCGATATAAACGGCATGCAGCGCAATCCCGATATTGCCATGGATAACAAAGGCAATTTTGTCGTCGTCTGGGAAGATGAAAGCAGCGGATCATCCAATATTTACATGCGAGGGTATGATTATAAAGGAAATGAGCGATTTGGCGCTCAGCTGGTTCATACGACAACATCCGGTGAACATCATCATCCGGCCATTGCGATGGATGATGATGGACAATATGTCGTCGTATGGCAGGATCATTCCCAGAATGCCAACAATCCGCAAATCTATATGCGTGGCTTTAAGACAGATGGTACAGAACGTTTTGCAGAACGCAATGTATTGGATTCTGCGCAGGGAAGACGCAAACGCCCGGATATCGGCATGGCATCTGACGGTTCTTATGTCGTCACCTGGGAAGATGATACCGAAGCCAACGACGTCTATCAGATTATCGCCAAGGGATTTGCAGCCGATGGCTCGGATCGCATTCCCGTATTTACCGTCAATACCAAGGCTGAGGGTCAGCAGCTCAACCCAGCGATAGGCATGAATGCTTCGGGAACATTCTTTATTACGTATGAAGATGACAGCGACGGCAACGGGCAATATCTCATCATGACCCGAGGTTTTGATAATTCCGGCAATGAATTCTATAAAGACACAACACTCGCAAAATCCAACGAACAAGCAGTCGATTCTGTTGTCTGTGTTGGTGATGATAATATGGCTGTCTTTAGCTGGGCTGCCATGGCCAATAATTCGGGAGATATACAAAAGCGTGTCCTGACGAATAAACAAAAACTTAAAGATGAAGATACGATTCATCGTTATAAAGACGGACCGCAGATTTCTCCGGCGATTGCATGTGCAGCGGATGGACGGCATGTTATCTTGTTTGCGGATGATAATAAAGGCAGGGGGACGGTTGATATATTTGGGAAAGGATATAATTGATAATTAACAATTGATAATTGATAATTGATAATTATAGCATTCTAAAGAATCGTTTAGCCCCGGTGGGGGGCGTTACATTCGTAATTTATATCCGTGGGTGAGTCTGCAGGGCGTAATTCACGGATGGAAACGTGGTTTGTTGGAAGGGCTGATTGTACACAGCCGAATAAGTTCACCTTCGTGGTGTATGAACAATAACAGAGGGTATCACATGAAATTAAAAACATTGATTGGAACATTGGTTGTCATTTCTCTTTTATCTTTGGCTGCCTGCAACAGCAAACCCAAACAACCGGAGGGCGATCCGTTTTTACTGAATGCAGCAAAGAATTCCGAACAGGCCAAGCAGGCTGAGGCTGCCGTCAATGATGCAGCCGCCAAAGTGAAGGCTCAGAATGATGCGGCGCTTAAACAAGTTGAGGAGGTCAATACTGGTGAATAATAAAAAAAGATTATCACTCCTTGTATGCATGCTATCTGCATGCAGCCTCTATGCGTGTTCGGATGATTCAGGAAGTACCGTTACTGTGGCAGAAGACGGGCAAAAGTCGGCCTGTGAAAAAACGGATGATTGTGCAAAAGGCAAGTATTGTCACGAATCGAAATGCATAAGTCCCATTAAAGCGGGTAAAGCTTGTCTCGAGGATGGCCCTTGTGCGAATGGTACCGAATGTGTCGATGGCATTTGCAAAAAGAAGGAATCGGGGGGGGAAGAGCCGGATCCCCCCGAAGAGCAGAAAACCTGCCAGACGACAGGCTGTGAGGATGGCCAGGTTTGCTTCGAAGATAACTGTGTCGATCCGGTTAAAGCCGGTGAAAGCTGCAATGGTTCTGTACCCTGTGAAACGGGGGCGAGATGTGAGAATGACATCTGTATGCAATGGCGCCAGGCGGGCGAGCCATGCAATGAGTATGTCACAGAGGAGATGTGTGACGAATCATTGCTCGTCTGCAATGATGAGCAGATTTGTGTTCCGATTCCCCAAAAAGGTGACTCCTGTGCCGGGAAACTGTTTGATGCTTGTGCAAATGGTACTACCTGTGTGGGTGATATTTGTGTCTCTATGGTTGGCGAAGGGGAAGCCTGCTCGGATTTGGAGCATTGCAGCAGCCCATACTCCTGTGCGGGTGGCTTTTGCCGAATGGTTTCCGGCATTGGGGGACAATGCGACAATGTGTCTTCTTTTTGCGCAGCAGGACTCGTTTGTCAGGGCGGTGAATGCCTAAAAAATTATGGCGAATGTCAGACCAATACGGATTGTAATGCCGATAGTTATTGCTGCACGATGGATTCGTGCGATACCAAGAATGTGTGTTTCCCTTACGGCGAAGGGCCGGGGGGAACCTACGATCCGGAGTGTAAATACAAGCTTATTCCGGGACAGTTTGAGGCTTCGATACAATGCGAATGGCTGGGCAATCCTTCGGACGGTATTGCGGCTATTGATAACCAGATTATGTCCACCATCGTGGTTGCGGATTTGCCCTTTGATTCAGGCGGCGCTTCGGAGGTAGTCGTCACGACATTTGGATCCGGTCCGGCTCCTATTCGAGTATTTAATGGTGAAAATTGCCAGCTACTTCAATCCATTCTGCCATCAGATAATGGCGGGGGACTTGATACCCTTGCACTGGCTGATTTGGATAATGATGGATTGATAGAAATTATTAGCGGAACGACGCACATGGAGACTTGGCATTGGGATAGTGCAAGCCAAAAATATAAACAGTATTGGATAAATAATTCTGTTTTTGCAAATACACTCGTTGGAGCTGTTAGTGTTCATGATATCAATGATGATGGTTATCCTGAGATTATTGCCAATGCATCTGTTTTTGATGGCCGAACCGGCAAACTGATGAATACTTCCAGTTCTCTTCCAGCACCTTGTATTCCTATTATTGGTGATTTGGATCATGATGGTGAGGTAGAATTTGTTTCTAATAAATTGTGGCATTGGGATCGCAATGCGAATACCTGGATTCCTTCCCAATATGCTTATTCAATTGATATAGGCAACCAAATTCCTCATCTTGCATTTGCTGATTTCGGGCGTGAAGATGCCAATGGATCATTTGATTTTACCCAAAAAGACGGAATTGCCGAGATTGTATTTGTAAAAGGCAGTTCTAATGTTCAGTTGATAACCGTCAATGGCAAGGTAGTGATGGACGCAACGCTCCCAAGTTCCGCATCTGGCGGGCCACCCAATATTGGTGATTTCGATGGCGATGGTATGCCGGAAATCGGTGTGGCCGGTTATGATTCATATACGGTTCTTGATCCGCAATGCACATCTGCAAGCTCTGAGTGTGCCGGTAAGCATTATCTTTGGACAAGTGTTGCTCAGGATAAATCATCTGGTCGGACTGGTTCTGTCACTTTTGATTTTGACAGTGATGGCCGTATGGAAGTCGTCTATGGTGATGAGTGCTTTACGCGTATTTACGATGGCCGAACGGGAGAAGTTCTCTTTTCAAGTTATCGGACTTCAAATACGGCATACGAAAATCCGACGATTGTCGATGTCGATCATGATATGAGCGCTGAAATTATCATGGGATCCGATTCGATTGCGCCGGATTGTCCCTTGGTTGATCCCAATCATCATGGTGTCAAATGTCAGGAAAATGCCGATTGTTTTTCAGGAAATTGCGTTGCGGGGTATTGTCGCTGCAATTCGGATAATCAGTGCAACTGGCAGTACGATGCGAAAGGTATCCTTTTGGATGAATATAGCTGCACAGATCCACTTGCCCCCCAATCCATAGCGGATGGTAAGGTCTGCCGTACCAAACACCCCAAAGGCATCAAACGTCCGGGATTCAGAATCCTTCGCGATCGCCTGGATCGCTGGGCATCTTCGAGAAATATCTGGAACCAGCATGCCTATTCGGTGACCAATGTCAATGAGAATGGCACCGTACCTCGCACTTCGGAATGGAAACAGAACTTCCTCGATCCGACACTGAACAATTACCGCCAGAATGCACAGGGTAAAATTGCGGCAGGCTATGCGCCCGATATTACCGGCCGTCTCGATCAGGCCAATGCATGCGTTCTGAGTGCGGATAATCGCATTAAAATTGGTGGTACCCTTTGCAATCGCGGCATCAAGGATGTAGGCTCGAAACTTCCGGCCACTTTCTATTTGGGCGATCCCGCAGATAATAATATTCTCTGTACATCCTATACGGATTCGAATGTCGTTTCGGGAGAATGCCGCCGTGTCGAATGTGAAGTCTCTAACCAGGTGACCGGCAAGATTACGATGGTGGTCAATGACAACGGGATGGGGGGCCGTACGACCGTTGAGTGTGATACCAACAACAATACCGATACGATTACGATTCACGAGTGTGTTCAGGAAATTAATTAAGTGATTTTAATATGACTCGCTATGGGCTGTAAGCCCATACGCTTCGGCCTGGCGTCAGCTATTGGCTTTGCCAATACGCTGACGCTTTTTTTATATTGATCAAATAAATGTTCTGCCGATATGGATGTATCCGTTTGCAGATGGTAGAATATTGCTGGGAGTATATGCTTGGTTTCCCACGGCCTTTGTGTGTTGGTTTCCCGGCGTTAATCAGAATTGTCTCTTATGTCCAAAGAAAGAGGTATCAGATGAAAACCAATCGGTTATTAGTTTCTGTTTGCATGGTGTCGGTGTGTTGTCTCTATGCCTGTTCGAATGATTCGGAATTATCCATCTCAAATTTGGACGGGAGCCCCGCCGCCGCTTGTGAAAGCAACGATGACTGTGCAAAAGGCAAGTATTGCCATGAATCTAAATGCAGAAACCCCGTAAAAGCGGGCAAAGCCTGTCTCGAGGATGTGCCATGTGCCAGTGGTACAGAGTGTGTTGAGGGCATTTGCAAGAAGACAGATTCTGGCATTGAAGAACCTACGCCTCCCGGTGATCCTGTCGAGCCACAAACTTGTGAGACAACTGGCTGTGAGGATGGAAAGGTTTGTTTCGAGGGTGATTGTATCGATCCGGTTACCGTTGGGGGAAGCTGTAATGATTCTGTACCATGTGAAGCAGGTTCCCGATGTGTCAATGATGTTTGTCTGCAATGGCGTCAGGCAGGCGAACCCTGCAATGACTACGTTACAGAGGAGATGTGCGATGAATCGTCACTCATCTGCAACGATAACCAGATTTGTGTTCCATTCCCCCAGAAGGGAGACTCTTGTGCTGGGAACCTGATGGATGCTTGTGTTGCGGGTACAGCCTGTGTCAATGAAATCTGTGTCGTCACCGTTGGCGAAGGGGCAGCCTGTTCGGTGGCTGATGTGTGTGAAAGCCCGTTTTCTTGTATAGGTGGCTTTTGCCGAACGACATCTGAAATCGGTGGACAATGCGACAATGTAAACGCATTCTGTTCAGAGGGACTTGTATGCCAGGGCGGGGTATGCCTCAAAAACTATGGTGAATGCCAGACCAATACGGATTGTAATGCCGACAGCTATTGCTGTGTGATGGATTCCTGCGACACCAAAAATGTATGTTTCCCCTATGGCGAAGGCCCCGGCGGCACCTACGATCCCCAATGTAAATATCAACTAGTTCCGGGACAATTCGAGGCATCGATTCAATGTGAATGGCTCGGTAATCCTTCGGATGGTGTTGCCACTGAGTCAAACCAGATCATGTCGACGATTATGGTGGCGGATTTGCCCTTCGATTCGGGTGGGGCTTCAGAAGTGGTCGCCGTGACTTTTTCTCCACAAGTCATTCGAATCTTTAATGGAGAAAACTGTGCTTTACATCAGAGTATTGTTACAAATTACGTAGAAGCACTTTCAAATCTTGCATTGGCCGATTTGGACAATGATGGCAAAATTGAGATTGTTGGTGCTTCGTCTCATTTGGCAGCCTGGCATTGGGATGATGCTACCGGCAAGTATGTACAGTATTGGGTTAACTCATCCGAACTGGTTTCTAACGGTTGGGGAGGACCGAGTATCCATGACCTGAATGATGACGGTTTCCCTGAGATTATTTCTGGATCCAAGGTCTTTGATGGCAGAACCGGGAAGCTGTTAAACGCAGCGAGTTCTGTTCCGAGCGCGGAAATACCCACACTTGGCGATGTGGATAACGATGGGCAGGTAGAACTATTATCCGGAAAAATATGGGCATGGGATAAAAATTCCAATGTATGGAAGGTAAAATCAGATATTTCGATAGGCGGAGGCGGAATGTCTCATACGGCTTATGCCGATTTTGGTACGCCAAATGCCGATGGCAGCTTTAATTTCGCACAAAAAGATGGCATTGCTGAAGTCGTGAGCGTCAATGGCAGCGGTGGCGTTTCACTGACGACGCTTCAGGGAAAGATTTTAATGCAGGCAACAATGCCGGATTCCAGTATGTGGTCGGCAGGCGGGCCTCCGAATATTGGTGATTTCGATGGAGATGGAATGCCTGAAATTGGCGTCGCCGGCCATGATTCTTATGTCGTCTTTGATCCGCAATGCACTTCTGCTTCGGTTCCCGGCTGTCAGGGACAGTATTATCTTTGGAAAAGTATCTCCCAGGACAACTCCTCCGGTGTGACAGGATCGGTTACCTTCGATTTTGACAGCGATGGCCGGATGGAAGTGGTTTATGGTGATGAATGCTTTACCCGCGTGTATGATGGTCAGACGGGAGAGGTACTTTTCTCGAGCTATCGTACATCCAATACAGCATACGAAAGCCCGACCGTGGTCGATGTCGATCATGATATGAGCGCTGAAATCATCATGGGTTCCGACTCGATAGCTCCGGGCTGTCCGTTGGTTGATCCCAATCACCATGGCGTCAAATGCAAGGAAAATGCCGATTGCTACTCGGGAAAATGTGTGGCCGGCTATTGCCGATGCAATTCAGATAATGAATGCAACTGGCAGTACGATTCCAAAGGCGTCCTTCTGGATGAATATAGCTGTACGACGCCGCTTGCACCCCAGTCTGCTTCTGATGGTTATGTATGTCGAGCCAAGCATCCCAGTGGCATAAAACGCCCAGGCTTCCGAATTATGCGTGATCGTTTGGATCGCTGGGCATCCTCTCGCTTTATTTGGAACCAGCATGCCTATTCAGTCACCAATATTAATGATGATGGTACCGTTCCCCGTACTTCACAATGGAAACAGAATTTCCTTGATCCGACGCTGAACAATTATCGTCAGAATGCACAGGGCAAACTTGCGGCAGGCTATGCCCCCGATATTACCGGTCGACTCGATGAGGCCAATGCCTGTGTTCTGAGTGCTGATAATCGTATTAAAATCGGTGGTACACTCTGTAATCGCGGCACCAAGGATGTCGGTTCAAAATTGCCGGCTACGTTCTATTTGGGCAATCCCGCAGATAATAACATTTTATGTACATCGTACACGGATTCGAATGTCGTTTCGGGTGAATGCCGACGCGTCGAATGCGAAGTTTCGAACCAGGTGAGCGGTATGATTACGATGGTGGTCAATGATAACGGCATGGGCGGACGTACGACTGTCGAATGCGACACCAACAATAATACCGATACGATCACGATTCAGGAATGTGTTCAGGAAATTAATTAATATAGGATTGTGTGCCGCGCTATGGGCCTCCGGCCCATACGCTGCGGTCTGGCGCCGGCTATTGGCGTGCGCCAATACGCTGGCGCCTTTTGTGTATTTATCAAATATTTGTACCGTCGATATGGATGAATCATTTTACAGATGGTAAAATGATGAGCGGGAACGTGTGTTTGGATACATTGTCTTTGCCAGTTTTTTATATCGTTCCTAATCTTATTCTGACGCATCTCTTAAGCCCATTGAAGAGGTAACTGATGAGAAATAGTCGTTTAGTGGTTTTTATTTGCATGTTTTCGGTTTGTTGTCTCTATGCTTGTTCGGATGAGTCGCAGCTCACGATCGTCGGAGAAGGCGTCGAAAGCAATTCATGTCAAAGTACTGAAGACTGTGCAAAAGGTAAGTATTGTCACGAGTCCAAGTGCATCAAGCCCGTTAAAGCAGGCAAAGCATGTCTCGAGGATGTTCCCTGTGCCAGTGGTACAGAGTGCGTCGATGGCATTTGCAAAAAGAAGACTTCCGATGGCGATGATCCTCATGATCCCGTGGATCCTATCGATCCCAAAAACTGCGAAGCAGCTGGCTGTGAGGATGGGAAAGTATGTTTCGACGGTGCCTGTGTCGAGCCGATAAAAGTCGGGGATAGTTGCGACGATTCTGTACCGTGTGCAACGGGATCGCGATGTGACAATGGTATTTGTCTGCAGTGGCGTCAGGCAGGCGAATCCTGCAATGATTTTGTCACAGAGGAGATGTGTGATGAATCGTCACTCATTTGTAATGACGATTCAATTTGTGTTCCGTTCCCTCAAAAAGGAGAATCCTGTGCAGGGAATCTGGTGGACGCTTGTGTTGCGGGGACAGCCTGTGTCAATGGAATCTGTGTCGTCGCAGTGGGCGAAGGGGCAGCCTGTTCAGAGTCTGATGTGTGTCAAAGCCCATTCTCTTGTATCGATGGCTTATGCCGGGCGACATCCGACATCGGTGGACAATGCGACAATGTGAACTCTTTTTGTGCAGAGGGACTTGTATGCCAGGGCGGGGAATGCCTCAAAAACTATGGTGAATGCCAGACCAATACGGATTGTAATGCCGACAGCTATTGCTGCGTGATGGATTCCTGTGACACTAAAAATGTATGTTTCCCCTATGGCGAAGGCCCTGGCGGTACCTACGATCCCCAATGTAAATATCAACTTGTGCCCGGTCTTTTTGAGGCCTCCATACAGTGCGAATGGCTCGGTAATCCCTCGGATGGTGTCGAACCGGAGTCGAATCAGGTTATGTCAACCATCATGGTGGCAGATCTGCCCTTTGACTCGAACGGCGCATCCGAAGTTGTGGTCACAACGTTTGATCCGCCTGTCATTCGAATCTTTAATGGTGAGAATTGTAAGCTGCTGCAAAGTATTGTGACAGAGGATGCAGAAGCTTGTGCCAGCCTTGCTGTGGCCGATCTGGACAATGACGGAAAAATAGAGATCGTTTCCGGATCTGAGCGATTGTCTGCCTGGCATTGGGATGATGCGAAAGGTAAATATAAAAAATATTGGAGAAACAAATCAGAGGAAGTTTTTATCGGATGGGGTGGCCCCAGCATTCATGATTTGGATGATGATGGTTATCCTGAAATCATTTCGGGTGCAAAAGTATTTGATGGCAGAACCGGTAAGCTGTTGAATACTTCAAGTATAGATTCTTATGTGGAAATTCCCACCCTGGGTGATGTCGATAACGACGGAAAAATTGAACTTGTTGCGGATTCGCTTTGGGTTTGGGACAGCAAAGCCAAAACCTGGAAATCGAAGAAAAATAGTTATCAGCTCGGTGGAGGGTTTGGTCCTCAATATGCATTTGCTGATTTTGGAACGAAAAAATCCCAGAGTGAGTTTGATTTTACTCAAAAAGACGGCATTGCCGAAATCGTCTTTGTCAATGGAGAAGGCGCTATTAAGCTCATCACCATCGATGGTATGACCATCATGAATGCCACAATAACGCAAAGTGATTGGGCTTCATCAGGAGGTCCAGCCAATATCGGTGATTTTGATGGTGATGGTATGCCCGAAATTGGGGTTGCCGGTAATAATAGTTATACCGTGCTCGATCCCAGGTGTAAATCTGCATCCACGCCTGGTTGTTCCGGAAAGTATATCTTATGGACGAGCGTTTCACAGGATGAGTCTTCGGGTGTAACGGGCTCGGTCACCTTCGATTTTGACAGCGATGGCCGTACAGAGGTTGTCTATGGTGATGAGTGCTTTACCCGTGTTTATGATGGCAAGACGGGTGAAGTCCTCTTTTCGAGCTATCGTACATCGAATACGGCATACGAAAATCCTACGATTGTCGATGTCGATCACGATATGAGTGCTGAAATTCTCATTGGTTCCGATGCAATAGCGCCAAGCTGTCCGAAGATTGATCCCAATCACCATGGTGTCAAATGTAAAGAAAATGCCGATTGTTATTCAGGTAAATGCGTTGCCGGCTATTGCCGCTGTGATTCGGATAACGAATGCAACTGGCAATACGATGCAAAAGGTAAGCTTTTGGATGAATATAGCTGTGCCAAACCGCTTTCTCCCGAATCCGCTTCGGATGGCAAGGTTTGTCGTGCCAAGCATCCCAGCGGCATTCAACGTCCAGGCTTCAGAATTCTGCGTGATCGTTTGGATCGCTGGGCATCCTCGCGCTTTATCTGGAATCAGCATGCCTATTCGGTGACCAATATCAATGATGACGGCACCGTTCCCCGTACTTCAGAATGGAAACAGAATTTCCTCGATCCGACGCTGAACAATTACCGTCAGAATGCACAGGGGAAAGTTTCGGCCGGTTTTGCTCCTGATATTACCGGACGCCTTGACCAGGCCAATGCCTGCGTTTTGAGCGCGGATAACCGCATCAAGATTGGCGGTACGCTTTGTAATCGCGGTACCAAGGACGTGGGCTCGAAATTGCCTGCCACATTCTATTTGGGTGAGCCGTCAGATAATCATATCTTATGTACCTCTTATACGGATTCGAATGTCGTTTCGGGCGAATGCCGTCGCGTCGAATGCGAAGTGGCGAACACGGTAAGCGGAAAAATTACCATGGTGGTCAATGATAATGGGATGGGCGGCCGTACAACCGTCGAATGTGATACCAACAACAATACCGATACGATTACCATTGAGGAATGCGTACAGGAAATTAATTAGCAGATAATATAAATAGATATATTTTATGATGCCGCACTATGGGCCGTTAGCCCATACGCTGCGGCCTGGCGTCTGCTATTGGCGTGCGCCAATACGCCGACGCGTGATATATATTTTGCATGAAATTACAAATTGTGCGCAGTGCGCACCGCATCACGTATCGCAGATAGTGATGCGAAAAAAAGCCGCGTATGACGTATGTCATAGCGGCTTAACATATCATTAATATATACAAAACTAATGGCGGATTGCTTTCTTGGCTTTGGATATATCAATACTGAGTAATACATTAAGGCGTGGGTTGTCCGGATTATATTGAACCTGGCAGGGAATGGGGAGTTGGAACAGTTCCTGCTGATCTGACGGGAGATTCTGAACAGGATAGAGCCCCGCCCACAGACGGCCTTTTGTAAAGAATCTGTCTTTGCTTCGGAAAGTATATTCAACACATTTGGTAGAATGCATCGAATAGGCACGCACCACGCCGGGAACGGTTATCCAACGGCTGTTGGGAGTGTAGTTGTTGGAACTGCCGGACAGGAAGGCCAGAATCTTTTGACCGAAAGTTTTCTTTTCTTCGACGGGGAGACCTTCTTCGGGTTTGTAGGAAGGCGAAAGTCCCTGAATGACATAATTAATTTTGGTGATGAGGTCTTCGGCATTTGCCGGACGTTTTGAACGCTCAGGCTGAAGCATCATGCCCAGAAGTTCGCGCATATTGGCGGAAGTATTGGGGGCATATTCGTTGAGTGCGTCTTCATATTTGAGCTTGAAGACGTCTGCGTCCAATTCGTATGGCGGCTTGCCGGTGAGCATGTGCAACGCCGTTGCGCCGAGTGCATAAAAGTCAGACTGTGTCTCGCATTCACCGAGCATCTGTTCGGGAGCCATATAACCATAGGTACCGGCGATGGTGGAGCTGCCGGATTTATTCTGAGGATTGGCAACGGCACCGAAGTCGATGAGATAAGGATTGAGGCGGACATTCTCGATATCGACACCCTCCGGCATTTCGCAGAGAATGTTGGACGGCTTAATATCGCGGTGAATGATTGGCGGTGTATAGACGCTGTGCAATGCATGCAGAATTTCGGCGACATGAAGGATGAGCTTAAGCGTTTCGGATTCGGTGAATATGCGGCCCTTGTCCAGATAAGTCTGGATAGCAGGTGCATCGATATATTCCTGGACGATGAAACACTCACCACCGGCTTCATCTGTGTTGACGCTCTGATAAAACTGAGGAACACCCTGAATACGGACACTGGCAAGGACTTCTGCTTCGCGCTTGAACAACTCAAAACTTTTGAAGTTTTCACTTTGTGAAAGCTTGAGTGCCTTAATGGCGACGAGCTGGCCCGTCTGGCGGTTTTTGGCTTTCCAGGTTTTACCATTGGCACCTTCACCCAAAAGTGCAATGTAACGGTAGTCAAAGGCCAGAATTTCTGGGGTTTCTATGGTTTCGGGAGTTTGTGTTTGTGGATTAAGTTCGTCTGTCATGGCTCAACTATTCAGAAATAGACATGCGTTTACACCTAGCATCCCCATAAGGATACATACGACAAAAAGACTAACATATTTTTAAATATTGTAAAAGAGAATTGGAGGGCTATCGCTTTGATCCAATGAGCGTTGTTCTCTGTGCTTCATCGACAGCGAGACAGAAATTGCGGAATTCCGGATAATCCTTGACTTCGACACGCTGCGGCAGAATCTGAATAGATTCGGAGAGTTCAAGATCCTTGCCCTGAATCCTGGTGTGGCGCGTAAACTTTCCGAATGGCGTTTCTATATTGATGTCTGTCAGGGTTTCGGAATCCCAGGTATAGCCTTCGGGGGCATGCATGATGAGCTTTCTTTGGGAAAGACTGTCTGAATTGATCAGCACGGGATATTTTCGGGTCGGCAGCTGGGCATATTGTTTGACCAGGTTATAAGCGAAAATTTTGGATAAAACTTCAATTTTATTATCCGATACACCCGAGAAACTGGCGATATCAAAATCATAATAAAGTGTGAGCGGTTTGTTTTTATCCTCGAGATTTTCATTTTCGAGGCGCGTCAGTTCGATGCGGCCATAGCTGTTGGCCAGGCTGTTCTGGATGACCTGTTTGGATTTGTCCTCGTCATTCTTGAGGGTATTGAGGAAGTTGCGCATCACAAGTGCGCGCGTTCCCCGCATGATTTCCTTCGATTCGGCTTTGGCCGATCCGTCTTCATTCAAAACATATTCTATTTGAATGGAAGCACTGAGATCATCGAGATTTTCGGCTCTGGACTTGAAAATTTCGCGATTGGGATCGAGGGGGATGACCTGTTGATTTTGAAAATCGAGGCCGAGATAATCAAAGGGGACATAATCTTCGGAGGGCTGGGCGTATGCAGGGCCTTTTTCGGTTTCGACGACGAGCATGGTGGCATAGGCCGAATTGTACTGAGAGGGCAGCTTTTCGGCATTTTTAGGGGCAATTACCGATTTGACGAGCGCAAAATAACTGGGGATTTGTGCAATATCGTAGAGCGCTTTGAGTGTCATAATGCGGGAACCGACACCGCGCGTCACCGATTGGGTAGCCGTTTCGTTGTCGGTATTTTGCACGGATTCGCTTTCGTCAATGCTCTCGATGACCTGATCGTAGATAAACTGGGCGTGCTGCCATACCGAATCATTTTCGGGCATGCCGATTTTATCGTAAAACCGCTGGACATAAGGTGTAATCCGGCTTTGTCGTGTCACGGTTTCGTAGAGGCCTTTGCGAATGACATCCCAGGAATAGTCATGGTAGACCTGGATATTGGGAATCACATCAAATCCGGAAGGCGCACGCGGTTCGGTAATAAACACGGGAATATTCTCGCGCTTTGCCGAACATCGCATGTAATCACCCACTGGAGCACAGCTTTGTGTAATCTGGTTTTCGGGGCCCGATTCGATAATATCAACTTGCCAGTCTTTGGGATATTCGAAGATATATTCGGATTTGACCAGCGGGCTTTGATCGGAACCATAAAAGAAAGTATCTGTAATCACTCGGGGAGCGTAATTGGATATATTTGGTTCGAAAGTGAGATATTCCATTTCGACATAATCGCCGATCTCAAGATTTGGTGCGGTAATGGATTGTTTATAATCGATAGATTCCGGTTCGATAGCTTCGTATGTATTATCTTTAATCGTTCTGATTTTTAAGATGGCTGCATCCTGAGGAAGATAGATTTCGCCGACTTCATTTTTGCCTTCTTTGCTGAGTACACGTGAAATCTGATGTGTCAACCCGAGTTTGGCACCATTGGGATAGATATGTGTGGCAGCATAGTCGAGCAGCATGACCGATCCGCCGGCATCCTCCCGATTCTGATTCACATAATCCTGAATGACTTTAAAGGTGTCAATGCGAAGATCTTCGAATGGGACTTTGCCTGTAATTTGCCATTCAAAATTGCGGTATTCTTCGATAGAAGGATAGAGCAAAAGGAGCTTTTCGAGTATTTGCCTGGCCTGCTCATCTTTCTTTTGAGCGCGCAATTTATCAATGAGACGCAGTGCAACTTCGGATGGCACATCGGGATAGTAGCCATTCTGAACATCTTCGAGATGATCGAGGAACTGCCGTGAAACCTGGTCGGGATTGTCATCGGCAGCATCCACGAGTGCCTCGAGTTTGAGCGATGTATCATTGGGATAGGCTGCAGAGAGCTGCTGTACGGCCTGTTTCCATCGTTTGCGGTCCATGTTGTTGGGTGTATCATCGCCCTCATTTTTGGCATAGGCATGAATGATAGATGGGCAAGCCTGAAGTGATTTGGGGAGTGCATCGAAAGAAGTATATTGGTGTTTTCTGAACTGAACCGCCAGTGCACGGGCATTGAGCCTGCAGGAATCGGGCGATTGCTCTGCCGCTTTGTTTGTATATTCATCGGCAATTTCAGACCAATCCAGATTCTTGGCTAATTCTGCGATGATGGTCGATGTATCGGCATTCTGGGGGAGCGAAGATTTGGACGCATTCCAGCTGTCGAGTGCCTGTTTGGGCTGACTTTGCTTGATAAATTCGAGTATGAGCAATTCACTTGCCTGGGCAAGTTGTGGTGCGTTTTCTGTGATGTTCTTAAGGATGTGGATTGCATTTTCACTACGGACAGAAGCATCGAGATCGGCGTCAATGCGGTAGCGCATGGCTTTCCAGTATTGAGCAACATAATCATCGGGATGATGTTCAAGCTGGGATTGTATGAGGCTGTCGGCAATTTGGGCGTTGCCATCATAAACCGCGAGCATGGCACCGATCCAGTTGTGAAACGTATCTGAACCCGCGGGTGGATTTTGACTGCCGATGACATGGGAAAGATCGACCGGTTGATCCTTTTTGAGGGATTTTGCGTCAGGCAGTGCACCTGAGTGATTATCGAGTTCGGTGACATTTGCAAGGAACTGATTGGCCTGCGGCTGAGTCATATCGGCGGGTGCCAGCCACAGAGAGATGTGTCTTGTCGATGAATTGGCAGCATTGAGGCCGAGTTTGATGCGAATGAGATGTTCGCCTTTGGCCAGTGACATGCGAACTGCCTGAATTTTGTTTTGCCCAATCTGATTGGCTGTTCGAATGAGCACTTCGCTGCCATCGACATCTATTTTATAGAGCTGTGCTGCCTGCACAATGAGCATGACATCGCTCTTGTTTGCAACATTTATGCGCGTTTCTGCAGCGTAAATGCCGGTTTTGGCTGCAGACATGGTGGTGACATTTTCTTTGGGGTACTGGAAGGGAAGGAGTTTTTTTCCATCGACTTCGTAACTGTCTGCGAGAATGGGATCGGCATCGAACATCTGATCACTGGCAAACCCCGTGTAGAGATAGGGGCTGAAGGGGCCAAACCATTGCCATTGTGTGAGTGCCAGTGCCGTGGGATGCTTTAACTCTGCCTGATTGGCGGTATTGCGCATGGCTTTATTTTGTAACACCACCAGACGCGCCGCAGCATAAGGATCCGACGTCCGAAGCGCCGATATTTTTTCCCAGTTAAAGGGTTCGAGTGTCGAGTCTGCGAGCACAATCATGCGGGAAATCGCTGCTGCTGTGAGAGAATTTTGGGGATTTGCCAATACAAAGTCCGCGAAGCGATCGATGGCAATGGCATTCATGCCCTGAAGTGCAGCAATCTCTGCATAAAGATAACCGGCCGTCGGATTGGATGTACGAAGTGCGGGTGTAAGTGCATCTTCTGCTTTTTGCAGGTTCCCGGAGGCCATATCATCGACGACGGATGAAATGTCCGACGGGGTTTGCCATTGTGACCATGTACCTTTGGAAACCGTTTGTGTCGTGGCACATCCAAGGGCAAATGAGGAAAGGACGATCGCGAGAATGAATGAAAACTTTTTCATGGGTCTGTATCTTCAGGGTGTTTGTAATTCGAAAACATTGCGAGGGCGTATGCGGTACGCATAGCCCGAGCTGCGACGCGTATGAAATAGCGGCGCGTACTAAAAAGAAATCCGGTACTGAGTATTGAGCCGACGGTCGAATTTTTGGATAAAGTCGAGGTACTGCGCGTATTTTTCGGGTGGAACCTTGATGGTTTCGAGTGCGATGGTTACCGAAGTGATGAGTTGATTGTTTTCGAATTTTGCTGCGATATTGTAGCTGCCGAACTCGCTATTTTCGGAGATATCCGCAGGCAATGTGATTTGAGCCCCCGGCGGCAGTTGAACGGTAAAGACCTGTTCGAAGGTGATGGGTGAAACCTGGATAATGGGTGTTCGGCGCGTCGCGGACGGCGCGAGCATTTGAGCGAGTCTTGAAACGCTGATGGTCGGATGAATCAGCCAGGCATCGCCATCGGTTTTGACGATGTCCGAGAAGGAAGTTTCGGCGGTAAATGAGACCTGTACATCTTTTTCGAGATCGCTGAGGTCTGAGAATTCGTATTTTTCGATGTGTGAACCTGGAATGCTGTAGGCAATTTCGGATTCGAGGCGTTCCTTTTGGAGTGAGTCGATCTGGTAACGTTCGCGATAACTTGGGGCAAAGAAGCCGGAATAGATGGCATCATCGGAATATATGATCTTCGATTTTTGAGGATCGGTCAGGTCGAAATGCCATTGATGCTTTGAAAGGTTATCAGCTGCTTTGGAGACGGGAATTTTTCGCAATTCGTAATGGGCATTTTCGTCCACGATAAAGACGGATGCATCCTGGTCGAGTGCCGGAAGTTCGCGTGTACCGCTGAATTCAGCCGTTCCGTCGATGAAAAGATCAAATTCGGGGACGTAGGCAATGGCATGGTCGAACAGGTATGGATTGGGCAAATCCATTGCAATATCGCCATTTTGGCGCGTCCGGACGAGCACAAATTTGGTGGGGATACCCGCTTCTTCGAGCATGACTTTGAGCAGACTAGCTTTGTCTTTGCAGTCACCAAAGCGGCGCTCGAAAACCTGGGAAGCAGGGTAGGGCTTGTGGCCGTGAATGCCGAATTCGAGCGCGACATAGCGCGTCGATTTGACGACGAAGCTATGAATTTTCTTGAGTTTTTCGAAGTTATCCGTAAGCCCTTCGGTGAGTTTTTTGACTTCAGCGCGAATGGCTTCATCCGCTTTCCATTGGGGGGCAGCCAGATCGACGTACCAATCGGCCATTTGCTGCCATGAATCGAGTGACGAAATGAGGAGGAAAGGCATGACCTCGGTGGCTCCGGGCATTTTGTCTTCGGACAGGAATCGCGGTGTGTCTTTTTCTTCGTAAGAAGTAATGATGACGCCGTCTTGTTTTTTGACATTTCCCGAAATGGGTTTGCTTCCCGATGGTTCGCTTTTAAGCAAGTGGATTTTGAAGGATTCGGGGGCGATGACGGTATAGCGCGACCATTGTCGGTTGAACCATGTCTGGAGCTGGTAGATATCACTAAAGAAAGAAACACTGCTGGAGGCGCGCTGCATTTGGGTGCGTTTAAAGCGGTATTCGATGCGGTCACCAATGGCGAGGTCGGGGACTTCGATGACAATCTGTCGCTGGTCGTAGTACATGCGGATGGATTCATCCGCCATGTTGAATTCGGAGGTGTTGTAGAGGGTTCGGACAGAGCCGTCTTTCTTTGTCGTGGTTACCGAAATAATTTCAAGTTTTTCGTCAGACGGCGAATAATTGATGGGCATGGAGCGCACCGATTTGAGCCCCTGTTCATCGAGAATTTCGAAGGCGATCTGATTAAAGGATGACGAAAGCCCGTTGGGAAGGATGCGTACGACGCGGTTGTCGAGCAAAGAGACGAGGCCTGTGGCTTTGGGATCTCGGTTGGCTGGTATATCCTTGATAATATAGGGCGTTTCGAAGGACGTATCATCACCGCTTTCTGCTTGTTCGTCCGCCATGTGATTGAGGGATTTGTACATGGCCGCACGCTGGGCGATGGATTCATTCTGAGGGAGCAGGCGTGCCATCATTTCGTAAGCAGAAACGACTTCGGCTGTTTGACCTGCATGAATGCAGTGTTCTGCATAGATGAGCCATCTTTGGGGATCATTAACTCGCTGTGTGAGGTACATCAGGTACCAGCTGTCGGCATCGGCATTAAACCCGGCCGATTGGTAGGCTGCCTGAAGGGATTGCGAGTTCTGAACGCGTTTTGAATCGGTGCCGTATTCTGTGAGTGTTCTCAGCCAAAATGCCCAGAGATAATCATCATAAGGATGTCGATCAAAGAAGGATTGGATTTCTTTTTGAATACTGGCCAACTCTTTGACGAGTGTGTTGTCGTCATTTGCAGAAACGGCGCGCCGCAGGCGCATATCGAGAATGTCGACGAGATAGGCGGAAGCATTTTGCTGATGCGCATAGAGCTTTTCGAGCATTTCCCGATATTTGGACTGATTCTTGGTATCCCCGAGCGAGCCCATGACGAGTGGCATCAAATAGGTTTCACAGTTGGGACAGCTTTTGAGATCCATTTTCTCGAGTGCTGTCAAGGCCTGTTGATGATTGAGTTCAGCCAGAGCCAGGAGTTTTCTGCGCAAAGGCTCATAATCCGGTTGAGGCGGTTTGTTGAGCAATTCTTCCTGAATGTTCGGCCATTCATCGACGAAGCGTGCACCGCGGTCGCCCTGTTGTTCGGAGGCGAGGATTTTTTGGCGTGCATAGAGGATGCTCAATTGAGGGCCGCGCACAATTTTTTGCATGGCCGGTGTAAGAAATTGCAGGCTCTTGGAGGGATCGTCGAGTGCCAGCATGGCGATTTCGAGTTCCTGCGGGGAAAGCTCTGCCATGGCGTCCATATCCGAAAGCAGGAGCGCATTCATTTGTCGCTGAGCATCTTCGGAAGACAGTATCTCGCGGGCGATGAAGGCTTTGTCGACATTGGATACCTCGGGATCGTCGAGCATTCGGGCGAGCGTGGATTTCTCTGAGTTATCGACTCTGGCATCGTCAAGAGCACCGGAGACAATGGGATTCTCGAGATCAACCGTGAATTGCAGCGGGAGATGTGATTGTGCATCCGTGAGGAAAATATAAAAAGCCGGCTGTTCTTCGAGTGCAGCGACCTTGAGGACGAGGATATTCTCTCCGGGCTGCAGTTCGACCGGGAAACGGTCGCCATATTTGGGTACTGGGATGGCACCCTTTTCGAGATTTTCGAGCACTTTGTGCTGATTGAGCCAGGCAATGACCGGTGTCGTCGAAGGAATTTCGAGATTGGCCTGAACGGGTTTGTCTCCTGAAATGACGATGCGTGTTGCCAAAAAGTAGGTCACATACCCTGGGTTGTGGAGACACTCCTGAGGGAGAATGACGCCTGTATGTCCAATAGAGTCGTAGCGCTTCCAACTCAATGCGGGATACAGAGCCCCTTTGGATGCCTGTGAGGTATCAAAGCCTGATTCTGGCGGCAGGGCATGACCAAAATCGAACATGGATGAAGATTCATAAGGGAATGAAACCAGGAAAGACAGCACTGCACCAGGCATTGGGTCTTCTGGCAATCCTCGCAAATTCTGATCATATCTCGTTGTCCAGTCGATGAATCTCTGAAGATCCGGCGATTTGGTTTTTATCTCCATAATATCTTTTCTGGAGGCTTCATCGAGACCAAGTGAGCCGGAAACAGCTGATTGTTCCATCACCTTTATGAGCTCTGCGGCTTCTTCGCGGGAAGGTGTCTGGGCAAAAGATGTTTGTGAAAGCAAAACAGTCAGGAGAACAGAAAACCAGGATAATTTGCGCATGTTTGTCAAGAATCGGAAAGGCAGCGAGTGACATAGAAATAAAAGACATACCCTTGGGTACGGCTCTGATATTTAAACTATGAGAAAATATGTTTTATGCCCGGGGAATTGCAAGTATTTATTTATGATATGCAGTTTCTCATTTATTTGTGAGTGTTCCTTTGATTAAAGAATAAAAATAATCTAAACTAGAAGTGGTGTGATTTTGCCCTGGATGGGGCTTGGGTACTTATTTTTACCCCGCAAATGCTTGCGGGATAACTATTTTAGGAGATTGGGTATGAATATTCGTAAGCTTTCCATGTTGGCAGCCTGCTTCGGACTCGTTGGAGCCTGCTGGGGATGTGATGATTCCTCTAATGATGTATCTGGCAAGGATACTGTCGTTTGTGATGCAGGCTCATTACAATGCAGCGGCACGACACTTCAGGAGTGTGCAGACAATGCATGGACGACACTTAAGGAGTGTGAACATGGATGCGATGCTGATAAAAAGGAATGTAAAACCGAAGATGACCCCCAGCCACCAGAAGATGAAAAGGTGTGCACGAAAAATGAGTGCAAAGAAGGTGAAAACATTCTGAAGATCTGTGCAGAAGACGGTATGTCATTCTCCGAGGAAAAGCCCTGTGAAGAAGGTGAAAAATGCGAAGATGGCGCATGTGTTCCCGAAGGTGGCGAAGTCGTATGCGAAGCTGGGAAGAAAGAATGTGATGCTGAAAAGGGCAAAAATGCATATCGTGAATGTGTTGATAATGCCTGGGTAGACAAGACCTGTGAAGGTGAACAGGTTTGCTCGGAAGGTGAATGCGTAGCCCCCCCCTCAAATGACAACTGTACTGCCGAGAGCAAAAAGTGTTCGGACGACAAGAAGGGATACGTTGTCTGCACGAGTGAAGGTAAATGGGGCACCGACGTGACACCATGCGGTGAAAAAGAAGTCTGCGATGCAGAGCAAAACAAATGTGTCGAAGAAGTCGCTCCCGAATGTCAAAATGATCAGACCAAATGCGCCGATGATAAATCCTATTTCAAATGTGTTGATGGAAAATGGGCTACCGAGAAAACCGCATGCGCGGATGGCAAAGTCTGTGACAGTGTTTCGAACAGCTGCGAAGAAAAATGCACCGATAATACAGCCAGATGCTCCGCTGATTATAAGGAAATTCTCAAGTGCACGGATGGTGCATGGGTATCGAGTAAAAAATGCAACGGCAATCAGCTGTGCATCGATAGCGAATGCAAGGATACCGTCTGCACTCCCAAGCAGGATATTTGTGCGGGTGTTCCCGGTAAAAAAGATAAATACGCCATGTATCATTGCACCGATAAAGGTCAGCTCGGTGAGCTCGTCGAGGCGGAGACCTATTGTGCCGGTGAGTGTACTGCCGATAAAACGGCATGTCTCGTTTGCAAAGAAGGAGCGTTAAACTGCACTGATAAAGGCGTCTTCCAGATTTGCCAGAAGAATGCATGGGTTGACATTGTCAACTGTGGTGAGAATAAATGTTCCAAGGATAAATTGAGTGCCGGGTGTAAATGCCAGGTAAAAGAAGGCATGAAAAATGCAGATTTGCGCTGCAATGCGGATGCTTCCAAAACTGAAATCTGTTCATCTTTAAAGGATGGTGAGCAGAAATATAAAGGATGGGTTGAACATCAGGATTGTGCTGGGAAAGATAAATGCGAAACCAAAGACAACAAGACTGTTTGCAAATGTGGTGATGACGCATTCTCTTGCAACGAAAATGTTTTGCAGTTGTGCAATAACGGTGTTTTAGAGGATAAAATAGTATGTACAGATAAAGAAACGTGCGACGCTAAGGATAAAGCTTGTGTGTGTAAAGATGGCGATCGCACATGTGATGGTGATAACGCTAAAAAATGCGTCAGTGGGGAATGGATTCCTGAAAAATGCAAAAACAACGAAACCTGCAGTGAAACGCTTGGCGGCATTTGTGTGACCAAGGAGGCATCTTTGTGCAATGACAAAGATCCTGCCAAGTGCTACAACAATTTAATCGTGAAGTGCAAAGGCGGTCTTTATGACATTACCGAGGTTTGCCCCGTAGAGTGTATAACGAGCAATAATGGCGCCAAATGCGCCGATGCCTGCGTGAAAGATACTCAAGCCTGCTCTTCTGATTACAAAGCCATCGTGACTTGTTCTTCCGAACAGGTGGCAACTACAGAAAATTGCAAAACGGATGAACGTTGTCTCGAAAAGAAGGATGGTAATAAAGTAACGGCTTCCTGTGTGAAAAAAGAATGTGAAGAGATGACGCTTGTCTGTGATGGTACAAAGGTTAGCCTTTGCCAGAATAACGAGAAGAAAGCAGTTCTTGATTGTGCAACCTATAATCTTGTCTGTAAGGATGGTGCTTGCGCAGCCAAGAATTAATTTCATAATATATTATTTGTGAGGGGGCAGTGGCCCCCTACGCGGCTAACTCGCCTTGGGCGACCACGCAGGGTCGCCCTTAAAGGCTCGTTACGCCGCTACCCCCTCTGCGGGGCATAGCCCCGCAACGCCCCGACAGTCATCCCATGAGCGATGGTGTCCACAAGGGGATAAAAATATTTTTACATGGATTCTTGATTTTTCCAGATCGAAAACTAAACTAATTATGTTTTCTGCCCTCCTAAAGGGCGTTTTTTTCATGCCTATTGTGCATGCACGTATATGGAGAGTTAGTATGAATTTCCGTAAAATTTCGATGCTTTTGGCTTGTTTGGGTTTTGCCGGTGCTTTCTTTGGGTGCGATGATGCCAATGATATGATAAGCGGCTGCAAGCCTGGTGCGTATAAATGCAACGGCGATGATCTGCAGGTATGTTATGGTTTGAATTGGTCGACGATTGCATGCCCCACAGGATGTGATGAAGCGACGGGAACTTGTAAAATTCCCGAAGGCGCAGAGTGTGTCATTCCTACCTGTAAAGACGATACAACTGCTTACCTGTGTACAGACGGCAAAAAATCTGAATCTGCATGTGCATCCGGTGAAATCTGTGTAACCGGTAAGGGATGTCTGCCTTCTTCATCCACAGAGACAACCTGTACCAACGATCAAAAACGCTGCAATGGTCAGACGCTCGAATCCTGCTCCAACAATGCATGGACATCACTGGAATTCTGCGATCAAGGCTGTGATGAAGCTAATCTGGTATGCAAGACGCTCCAGCCGGGTGAAGTTTGTGCAGGCAATACCTGTAATGGAGACCATATTTTAGTCGTTTGTGCCGATGACAAACAGTCAACCTCTGAACAAAATTGTGCCGAGGATGAGATTTGCTCCAACGGCGTATGCGTGAAAGACGGCCCCATCGTCACGACGGATTGTACTGCGGATGAAGTCAAATGCTCGGTTGGCAATCTCGGCACAATATCCTGCAATGAAAATGGGACATGGGATGAGGAAGAATTATGTCCCGAAGGCGAAAAATGCGATATCAACCAGAATAAGTGCGTTCCCGAGGGAGAAGCGACCCTTTGCAAAGAAGGTGATATCATTTGTACAGTTGAACCTGGCGCAGAGTCTGCTCTTGGATATTTCATGTGCGATAATGGCCAATGGGGAAGTGAATATGTTAATTGTCCGGAAGGTCAAATGTGTGATTCGGGAGAACAGAAATGTGTTGATATCCCTGTTGTCGTGACAGAATGCCATGAGGGCGACATCCAGTGTGTGGATGATAAGAACTATCAGACATGCGATGCCGAAAAAGGCTCATGGAATTCTGATAATGTTGCATGCGAAGAGGGCCTTGTCTGCGATCAAACACAGAACAAATGCGTTCCCAAAGAAGATGCCGAATGTGAGAACGACGAAGTTAAATGCGCCGATGATGCCAACTATTATATCTGTGTCGATGGCAGCTGGAGCGCCGATACGAAGGCATGCGGCGAAGGCAAATACTGTGACCAAAAAGCTAATAAGTGCGAAGACAGCTGTCAGGCTGGTACCTACAAATGCTCTGATGATATGACTGAATTGCTCAAATGCGATAATCACGTTTGGGTAGAAGGTACCAAATGTAAAGACAAACAGTTGTGCGTTGAAGGCAGCTGCAAAGATATGCAATGCACACCGGGTGTGAATTTCTGCGATAATACAATTAAGACCCCATCGGTTTATAAATGTACAGAGCAGGGCCAAAAAGGCGAGAAAATTGACACATGTAATCAGACTTTCCAGTGCACCGAAGATGGCACGGCCTGCCTCATTTGCAAAGAAGGCGACGTCAATTGCACCGATAAGGGCGTGTTCCAGGTCTGCGAAAATAACGCCTGGGTAGATATCGTCGATTGCGGTGGCGCAGATAACTGCAGAACGGCTGGTGGTGGACCAAATAACTATAATGGATGTAAGTGTCGTGTAGAAAGTGGCTTTTCAAGAGCAGAAACCAAATGCAGTGATGATGAAAAGAGCCTGTTAACGTGTATATCTAAAGAAGCTAAAGGTGTCACATACCACGATTGGGATTCTGTATCCTGCGGCGGAGGCAAATGTGAAAATATTGCGCAGGGCGCACAACCCACCTATGCCTGCTCATGCAAGGGAAATGATTACAGCTGCATGGATAATTCGCTCTATCAATGCAATAATGGTCATCTTCAACTGACAAGCGCTTGTTCAGAAAATGAAAAATGTGATGCCGGGAAGAAGGCATGTATTTGCAATGAAGGCGCTTATCAGTGCGTAGAAAGGCAGCAAGGTCCCCAAAGAATTGTTACACGCGAGTATTGTAATGCTGGTAAATGGATTGATAAAGAATGCGGAAAATCCCAAACATGTGTAGATAACGGATTCTGTGCTTCCGCAGACATTGGATGCAAAGAGAATGAGACACTGTGCAATGGCAATGTCATCATGAAATGCAATGCTGACGGCATGTTTGAACTGTCCGAAGATTGCGGCACAACAGGAATGTGTACAGAACACAACAATGGTCCGGCGACCTGCGAAAAAGTGAGCGATAAATGTAACCGCAACAATGACCAGCGCTGCTTTAATGGTGAGATTCAAACTTGCAAAGGTAATTTCACAAATTACAAATGGGAGAAGACTGGTTCTTGTGAAGGCGATCTAGTCTGTGTCGAAATAACCAGTGGAATGGGGATGAATAAACAGACCAAGGCAGAATGCCAGAAAAAACAGTGCGATGATTTCAAATACACATGTGAAAAAGATATCATTATGTATTGTCAGAGCAATGCGCTGCTCACTTATGGTGATTGCGGTGAAATTGGCATGACCTGCAAAGATGATTCGAATGTGTGTGTTGCCAAATAACACATGATTCAGATTGATAAAAAAAGCCCCGAAAGGGGCTTTTTTTGATAGTAGAAAATGCGCTTTTTTTGTTGTAAAAACAGAAGGGCGGTTGTCTCTCTTAAAAGAGGGATAATAATCGGGAACTGAGCATTTTATAAAAGGCCCATGATGAAAAAAATAATCATTACATCTTTTGCTGTATTCATCCTTTTAAGTGGATGCTCGCTGGATTCTGTTCCTACAAGAACGATGTGTCCTGGCCCGGAGATAGATCGCGGGAATGTTAAAGTTTATATTTATCGAAACGGGGATAATAAGGGTGAACTTATTGATGACCGCTGCCCCGAAGATTTACCTGTTTGCGCTCAGTTTTCCAGTGACCATGTGTACCATGGCAATTATTATTGTATGGTCGATTGTTTAAAGCAGTATTGTGAGAATTGTGAAGGCGGGCAATCCCTGGGCCAATGCAATGGTCACTGCATTCAACCCGGTGAGGTGTGTAATGCAACGCCAAAGTGCAATGAGAACGAATGTAAAGATGAACATACCCGGATCGTTTGTTCTGAAGACAAACAATCCATAAGAGAAGAGGTATGCCGCGATAATGAAAAATGCTCCAATGGAGAATGCGTCGATGCAGACGCGCCTGTTGTCATACCGGAGTGTACTGCAAATACGGTTAAATGCTCGGATGATTATCTGAGTACGATTACCTGCAATGAGAATGGTATCTGGAATGAAGCAGAACCATGCAAAGAAGGTGAGAAATGCGATATCACCAAGACTTTGTGCGTTCCAGAGCAAGATGCTACCCTTTGTTTGGAAGGTGAGATAAATTGCAATGTATCTTTGACGGATGGCGATGAAAATATCGCTTTCTCCAATGGAAGTGTCGTCTATTATGATTGTCTGGATGGCAAATGGAGTGAAGAATATACGCATTGCCCCGAGAATCAGATTTGCAGTCAGGAAGAACACGGATGCATTGATAATCCGAATCCCTGCATGGCCGATGCGATTCTGTGCATGGATGAAAAAAACTATTATCTCTGTGACGTCGCGACCGGACTCTGGACAAAAGAAACCAATTCGTGTGAAGGCGATTTGGTCTGTGATAAATACTCGAGTCAATGTGTCACAGAAATCGTCAATGAATGTGAATCGGATGAAATTCGATGTGCCGATAATGCCGGTTATAATACTTGTGTGGAGGGGCATTGGAGTACCGAAACGACATTATGCGGCGAAGGCAAATATTGCGATGTCAACAATAATGTCTGTCAGGAAGGTTGTTCGGAGAATACTTATCAATGTTCCGAAGATAAGTTGTCCAGACTCAAATGCGAAAGTGGCATTTGGATCGAAGACGAAAAATGTAAAGATAATGAGCTTTGCGAAATGGGGGCATGCACTGAGACAGAATGTACTCCCGGCACTGCTTATTGCTCGGAAACTGACGACAGCGCCGCGATATACAGATGTACCCAAGATGGCAAAAAGGGTGAACTCATTTCTTACTGCGAATCATTGGCCTGTCTGGACGATGGATCGGGGTGCATCGTTTGTAAAGATGGTGATGTGCAGTGCACCGAAAGTGGCATGTTCCAGATTTGTATGAATAATCGTTGGGAGAACAAAGCTGATTGTGGAACTGCAGAGGCATGCTCTACGGAATCCGGGAAATATGGGTGTAATTGTATAGTTAATCGGTTACAGTGCAGTCTCGATAAATCGCTGGTGATGAAGTGCGTGGCAAAAAGTGATAATCCTTTAAACATTAAGTATAATACCTGGGAAATCAATGTGAACTGTGGTGAAGCGAATAAGTGTGTTGAGTCTTCTTCACCATATTGCCAATGCACCTCGACCTATTATTCTAGTAAAGAGTTTATGTGCTTTGGCCAGTTGCTGCAGTACTGCAGCAGTAATAGAATTTATAGTTATAAGGTTTGTGCGGAAAACGAGATTTGCGATGTTGATAATAAGAGATGTGCCTGTCATGAAGGAGAGTACCGATGCAATTCTGCAGCAAAGTCAAATGCGCGCCAGTTTTGTCAAAATGGTAATTGGACATCCAAACCATGTGCAAGTACATCTACCTGTATAGATAATGGATTATGTGTTCTTACCAAAGATATTTGTGCAGAAAACTCACTGGTATGCAATAAAAATGTCATCATGAAATGTACAGGCGGTGTTTTTCTTGAGTCAAAGAAATGCAATAAAACAGAAATGTGTGTCGTTAATCAGGGCATGAGTGGTTATAGCGCAGAATGCACCCCCATTACTCAAGAATGTCAGCCGTATCAGACGAACCAAAAACGCTGTTATAACAGCACTATTCAGGAATGCCAGGATAACCAGTGGCATGATTTTGAGACTTGTACAGATGGATTCATTTGTGTAGAGACGGCTACAGGGAGTGCTGGAGCTCGAAAAACGACAGCTGAATGTAAGCCCAAGAATTGCGAAAACTATACATTCACGTGCAACAACGATGTAATTCAGTATTGCATTGATAATGAATTTCACAATTATGGTGATTGCGGTGAGGTCGGCATGAAATGTATAGATGGTATGTGTGTGTTTAAATAAATATATATGAAGTATGAATGCTTTAAAACGTTTATGACGGCAGAGAATTCGATAGTCATGTAAGGATGATGACGTTTGACTTTCTTCATGTTAGAAGATATTCAGATGGGAACAAAATAAGGGTCAATCATGAAAAAATTAATCATGACATCATTTGCTGTGCTCGGCGCTTTAGCTGGGTGCTCACTGGATTCAATTCCGAAAGAAGAATTGTGTCCGGGGCCCGGTATGGACGCAGATAATACTATCGTATATATTTACCAATATGGCATTAAGGAAGAAGATAT